>NZ_DAHXOI010000031.1 GCF_027364955.1 Ferrimicrobium sp. | reverse complement strand
ATGGCACAGTTCAACCTATTAAAGAACGACCCGTTAACGACGACCAACTTCTACATCGAGATCGACAGTGCCTTTGTCACCAACGTCACCAGCATCGATGGCCTAAACGTCGAGATCGAGGTCGCTGACTTCAACGAACGAACCTCCAAGGGCCAACTCGTCCAGCACAAGGTGATGGCAAAGCCCAAGTGGAACGGAGAGCTCACCATGAAGCGCATCGCCCCGCTCAAGGCCGATGATGACGACATCTGGAAGTGGTTCAATGATCTACGCACCAAGGGCATGACCGTCACCAACCGCTCCAAACCCCGCCGTCACGGCTCGGTCGTCGTCTATGACTCAGCCCTCGTCGAGACCGCTCGCTGGAACTTCTACGACGCCTGGCCCTCCAAGATCGAGTTCGCCAGCCTCGAAGCCTCCGCCAATGAGGTCGCCGTCGAGACCATCACCCTCCAGTACGAGAAGCTCGAACGAAAGAAGTGAAGACCCAATACGAATTCCTACTCCCCCGTGGCTACATCGATGATGCGGGGGTGGTATTGGTGTATACAAGGAAGAGAAGATGACTTACCAGGCGTAAGTCATTGTAGATCTGTGTGAACGAGAGGTTGCGTCGTGGCAAGTCCATCTGACTCGAAGGCCTTTTTGGAGACTGAGGGGAAGGAGAGGATCCCGTGTCTGTTTAACCCGGCAGAGCTTTCCCTTGAGTTGCGCAATAGTTGGGCGAGTGATCCAATGCCGGGGGGAGTTACGCCTACGTTACGCTATACGGGGGCGGGAACAGGGATGTTGCGATTGACGCTGTTCTTTGACACCACCGATACCGGTTCAGCCGTGACGACCTACACCGCAAAGCTTGTTGGGCTTTTGGAGGTCGATTCAAAGCTGCCCGGCACCAAGGCGAGTTCCAACAACGCGAGACCGCAGTGGGTCGTCTTCCACTGGGGTGACTTCCACTCCTTTAAGGCGGTGGTTGCTTCGGTTGATTTAACCTTCGAGTATTTCTCCTCTTCGGGTACACCGCTTCGGGCTCGCGCAGGATTGGTGCTTGCTCAGTATCAGGAAGACATGGCCTTTGGCCCGCAAAACCCGACCTCAGGAACACCGCGACCTCACCGCGTCCATCGAGTGCAACCTGGCGAAACTCTGGACCGCATTGCAGCATTGCACCTTGGCGACGCAACGAGTTGGCGGGTGATCGCACAGGCCAACGGTGTCGAGGACCCCCTAGCGGTCAAGCCCGGCACACTGCTTGCTATCCCAGGGAGTGCCTAGTGGCGGTGGACTTAAGTCCTACAATCTCGCTCGATGGTTCAGAACTCTCTGCATCCTGGCAGGCTGCATTGATCGAAGTTCGTTGTGATCTGCAGTTGGCGCAGCCGGGGAGGATCGCGCTGCGCCTGCTTGACCCGGGTTATGCTCTGCTTGACGCAGGAAAGGTGGGCCTTGGAACCGCATTGACGGTGACCATTCCCGGTGCCTCGAGCCCCTTGGTCGAGGGGGAGGTCACTGAAGTGGGATGTGAACAACGTGAAGGAGAGCAGCCCGAGCTGATCGTCGTTGCCCATGATCTGAGTCATCGCTTGGCTCGAATGACCGCCGTTGGAACCTACCTCAACTCCACTGTCGAACAGGTGGTTTCACAGTTGGCGCAGATAGCAAACTTGACCCCTGACATCTCGGGTGCCTCCCAACAGGTCGATTATCTCCTTCAAGTCGACACCAACCTCGGCCTGATTGACGAACTCGCCAGTCGCACGGGATGTGATTGGTGGGTCAAGGGCAAGACGCTACACTTCGCGACGCCTGCCAAGGGCACAAGCGTCAAGCTATCACTCGGGAGTACGCTCCGTTCCTTTTCAGCACGCGCGACCGGCTACCACGCGGATAGCTTCGTGGTAGACGGTTGGAATCGCGACCAACAGCAGACGGTGACCGGTGAGTCTTCGGAGGCAACCAAGGCGGTGTTGGCTTCCTCGCAGTTGTCGGAGATTGCGACCAAAACGAGCGATGCCTTTGGAAAGGCGACGGTGGTAACCTCCTCGGTCGGCGCGCGCACCCAGTCGGAAGCCAAGATGCTGAGCCAGTCGCTCCTAGATCACCAACTGGCCTCCTCGGTCGAGGCTTGGGGGGTCGCTGACGCCAGTGTCGCGTTACAACTCACCGATGTTGTGGAAGTTGCCAACGCTGGACCACTCAGTGGTGACTATCCCGTGACCGCTCTCGAGTTTAGCTATCGCCCACATCGCGGTTCCTTGATGCGCTTTCGTTGTGGTGATCGCCGACGCGGAAGTGTGCTCGGTCAGGGCAAGGGTGGTGGTGATCGTCATCGATCGATTGTTTCCCATCCCGGTCTCATCGTGGGTCTCGTGACCAATATCAACGACCCCAACAACCAGGGAAGGGTGAAGGTACGTTTTCCTGGCTTGAGCTCAAATGATGAAAGTGACTGGGCTCGCCTTGCAGGTATCGGCGGTGGCGACAACCGTGGGTCGGTCTTTGTCCCTGAAGTCAACGATGAGGTGCTCGTCGGCTTTGAGGGTGGGGATACTCGGTTGCCCGTCGTGATTGGAGGGCTCTACGGGTCGCAGTCGGTGATCCCAACCCCGGATGTGAGTGATGGTAAGGTGCAGGCCAGACAGATCCAGTCGCGGTTAGGACACTATTTCAAGTTTCTCGATGGCACTACCTCTGCAACCCAGGCGATTGAGCTCGTGCTTGCTGGGGGTAATAACCTGATCCATCTCGGTAAGGATAAGCTCGCCGTCCAAGTACCGAGTGGGACGCCGATCGATATCGTGGCCGGGAGTTCGAATATCACCGTCGCAGGGAGCGGAGCGATCACCATCAAGGGGTCTTCCATCTCGATTGAGGCAGATGGCCAGCTAGAGCTGAAAGGAGCCACCGTAACGGTTGCCGCAACCGGATCGCTCTCGGTCCAGTCGGATGGAGCAGCGACACTCAAGGGATCCACGGTCGCGGTCCAGGGTTCCTCAAGTGTGTCAGTTGTCGGTAGTACGGTGTCGATCAATTGAGCAGTGGTTGAGGGAGTCGACAAGTGAAGTGTCATGGGGATGGGTATTGTTGGAGACACAAATGAACTTTGATCGAATAAACATTGATCAGAACGAGCGGCCTCAGATGCGGAAGTGGCCGGTAGGTCACCACGCGATTGTCGCTAGCAAGAGGATTCAGTGCTCGCGAGTCGTGCCGTTCAGGGAGACGAACATGACAGAGATTGGTATGCATCTGGTGTGGGGTGAGGGCCGATGATGGTGGTAGTGACCTGTCCGAGTTGTGGTACGGAGAGCTACTTCGAGGAGGTGAATCGCGACGCAGAGGCCTTCTGCCGTAACTGCGATTATCCCCTGTTTTGGACCCAAGCAGCACGATCCTCTGAAGAGTCGGACTTAAGCCAGTCCTTTGGATTGCGAAGACTGCCAGGCACGAGTGGGCGTCAGGCAATTGTGAATATTCGTTGCCCGCGTTGCCAGGAGCCCAACAAGCTTTCAAGGATGATCTGTATCCGCTGTGGGGCGGACCTGCGCCCGCCAACCCCGATCCCAGAACCTGAGCCAATTCCCGAACCGATCCCAGAACCTGAGCCAATTCCCGAACCGGAGCCAGAGCCCGAGCCCCGTCTGCTATGGCCGCTGGTGGTGGGGATCACCGGATCGGTCATACTGCTGGTCATCATCATCGTCTTACTTGCTCATTGATCTCGCTGGTCGCTGCTGAATCGATGGGCTAGCCTGGCGATGATGGCGCTTAGGAATTCAGCCTCGTTTTGCTGAGGCTAGAGCAGGCATCGCATAACTAGTTGGCGGTCAACGTGAAGTCGTCGCCGCTTTTCGCGGGATTCGTGTTCGTAGGTTCAAAGGTGTAGCTGGTAGTAGAGCCAGTCGTATTGGTGTAATTAGGCGCTGTTGCGGTGATGGTGTAGGTCACCCCATAGGCGAGGCCAGTGAGTTGATAATTGCTGCAGGTATCTGTGCTGGTAGTTGACGTTGCGGTGCAGGTGGTCTGCACGACTGTCGAGCCCGACGGCGGGGTGGCAGTGATGGTCACCGTGATGGCGGAGGTCGGACTCGGGGAGATCGTGACGGAACCACTCGCCACACCTTGATCGACAGTGACGGTCGCGGCCACCGGGCTGGTCTCAGCGGGGCAGATGGTCACGGTTGGGAGCGGGGAGGGTTGTGGGGGGATATCGGGACCGCTGACGCTGATCGTATAGACATCGGGAGGAACGCTGGCAAAGTCGGCGCTGTAGGTGGTTGTGGTTCCTGCGGTCGTTGCGACAGCCGTTGTAGTCTGGGTGGCGCTGGGAGGCTGGGCCAGGAGCGGGTCACCACTACTACAGCTAGCAGGTGTCGTCGCCGTTGCGGATGCTGCAAGGGTGACAGTGGCACCAGCCAAATCTGAGCTGCTTGCCGCTGTTGATGAGGTAAGAGTGATATCGAGCGACGATGCTGGGGCGTAGACGGTGAAGTTGTCCACCGTTGGATTCGGGTAGTTGGTGGCAAATGACACTGGCGTCTGTTCGAGGTAACCAGAGCTCGACGCGACGGTGATCTCATAACTCCCCGCTGGCACGGGGGTTGCGAACGAATAAGTGCCGGTAGAGGTAGTCGTAGCCTTTTCTGACGTAAAATTGCTGCCCGAAGAGGTCGAGGAAAGTGTCAAAGCGAGACCGCCGATCGGCGTTGAAGAGGGGCTCGTTGCGTTGGCTGAGACGTAGACCGTGCCAGAAACCGGTGTGTCGACCTCCTGGATACTTGTCGAGACCTCACCTTGCTGGCTGCCAGGCTCGTAGCTGTAGGGACCGAGTGTGGCGTTGGTATAGCCAGAGGCGGTTATCTCAAACGTCCACTGCGTCGGTGCCAACTGAAAAGTGAAGGTAACCGTGCAACTGGTGCCAGACCCTGAGCTAGTACAGGAGCCAGACCCTGACTGAGCTTCAGCCGTTACCCCAGTCGTGGTTGTGGTGGGCGTCACGGTTATGGAGGTTGTGGCTGATCCACTGTAGGTGACTTGCACCTCTTGGGTGATCGGGTTGGCGGTCACGGTGATGAGGGTCGATGTTCCGTTTGGGGTGACGGTCTGGGTTAAGGCCGGTTGCGCATAGGCGGTACCTGAGATGCCAACGATGTAAGAGGAGCTGCTAGACAGGGAGTTGGTGATACCGGTGGAGGAATAGGTCGCGACTGAGGGGATGAGGAAGTTGCCGTTGGCGTCAGTCACACCGGTGGCAACGCTGCTCGAATCCGAACACCCAGATGACCCCGATGGGCAGAGATAAATCGATGTGTTAGCCACCGGAGCTGTCGGCCCACCCGAGTAGGACTCTCCAAGTAGCGTGCCAACGGCATAGGTCAGTGTTGGCTTGCGAACAACAGCGTAAGAGGTCGAGGTCGCCGATACTGGGTTCGGCGTGATGTAGGTCAGTACCTGGTTGAGTGAGAGCTCGTAGATGTAGGACCCTGAGGTGCAATCTGAGGTTACAACTGACTGAGCGCTGGAACTTGTGAGCCCTGCGAACTCTACTGATCCCTTCACGGCCGACCCTGGCACGAAGTCGACTGAGGTGCCGAGTGGGGTGAGTGATCCTGAACTCTGGCAGGCCAAAGCAGCAGCGAGGGATCCTCCGTTCGGTGGGTTCGTCGGGGTGATCGTTAGGGTCGTATTCGCAAGGTCAATAGATTGTGAGCACGGGGTTGTGCTTGTGCTGCAAAGACCAACCGTCACGGTCTCAGGGACGAGTGCGATGCCTGGTCCACTCCCGTGCACCTCGTAGATCCCTGGTTCGGCATAGCCGCTCGAATAGCCGGTAGCGGGATCTGACCACGAGTAGCCATTTGCGGTTGCGTTGACCGCTATCGTTGTGGTGGCGTTCAGGGTGTCTTCGTTTGTTGGAGCGATGGAGTTCGGCTGAATGTCCACAGAACTGAGGCCATTTGGCGCGGCAAGACTGACTTGGATGGGGTCGGGGGTGAGCAACTCGGTGAGCGAGCCCTGGCCGCTTCCACCGGAGGTAGGAAGGGTAACTGCTTGGGAGAAAGGTTCGAAACCGGCGGCGCTGATATTGAGTCTCGCCGAACTCGAGATGAGCTGGTCTAAGGTGCTCGCAGGGAAGGTCCACGTACCCCCAGTGGTGGAGGCGCTGGCTTGGATAGTGGTTTGTTCCACCTGTCCGGCGAGCGAAGATGCGCTATAGCCGTCGATCCCGGTGAGTGTCACGGTGACTCCCGATGCGGCAACGGTGGTCGGACACCCGGTGGGGTTTGATGTCCCACCGATGACGCAGTCGATGACGGAGCTACCCACAGCTGAGTCGACGAAGGGGAAAGCGAGACTGGAGAGTTCAAAGGTCGCAAACTGAGGGTTGAGAAAGATGTCGCTGCTTTCACCATTGGGTTCTGCGGTAAAAGAGGTCGATTGGGTTGCGATCGCGGTACCCGCTGCGTCGGCACAGCTGGTTGGAGCGTTCAGATACTGGTCAATCGTCACCGTATACGTGGTCCCTAGCGAGAGATCCACAAACGTGGCTACTCCCGTGCTCGATGTCAGTTGCACCGACGACGGGATAGTACTCGAGCCCTTTGGGGTGATCGTCACGCAGGCACCAACGACAGGTTGTGGTGTCGTCGTGGCACCGGATGTGCTGGCTAAAGACTCAACGGTAATGGTGTAGGTCGGGGTGGTGCTCAACAGGAACTGCTGGGTCAGATTCTGACCGTTGGTGATGTTGACAGCAATCTGGATGGGTTCAAAACAGTGCGCGCTTGCCTTGAGCACGTAGTTGCCAGGGGCAACGCCAGTAAAGCTATAGTCGTCGGCGGAGGATACGCTTGTTGAGGAGATCACCTTCCCATTCTGGGTGAGGTCCACTTGAGCGCTGGTCACCGTGCACCCTGCAATCGGAGCCTGGTTAATGGGTTCATTGTCAGTGACGTCGAGGAGCTGTCCGAAGATGGAGGATAACTCGGCCAAGACGATGGTGGGGGCCACAACGGTGCCACCAGAGGGTACGTTCACCTGTTGGGAGGTTGTGGTATAGCCATTCGAGCTTTGGGTCGTCACTTTCGTTCCGACGGCGGTGATTGTTGCGACACCCGGTGGAACGTTGTTGATGGAGTAGGCGCCGTTGGCATTGGTGGTGGTTGTCTGAGTGCCATTGAGTTCGATCGGTACGCCCGCAAGAGATCCTCCGACGGCTGCGGTGACTGATCCAGTGATCGTCGCGGTGTCGATACCGTTGGCAGGCGCGGAGCTCATAGTGAGGTTGGCGTTGGTGGTGGCTCCAGGGGTGAGTGTGACATCCTTGGAGGTCGTCTCAAAGCCGAAGCCCTCAGCGGTGAGTGTATAGGTGCCAGGAAGTACTTGGGGGAATTGGTACGAGACGGTGGAGGACCCGGCGGTGCGCGAGGTGGAGAGCGTCTTGTAGACCTCGGATCCGTTACTGAGGACAAGACCAATGGTGGTCGTGGCGGTACTTGGAGAGTTATCAGGGAGTGTGATAGTTCCCGCCAGGTTCCCACCGGATTGAGAGAGGACAGTGGAGACAGTGGTGTTCCCGGAGAGAGCCACTCGTTCGGTCTGGGTCTGATACCCTTGATCGCCAAAGGTCATGGTCCAGTTGGCGGGTATCGGAAGATTGGGGAGGATGTAGCCTCCTACCTCGCCGGTCGTAAAGGTGGTCGCTGTGTAGACGGTCGATCCGTTGGAGGCGGTGACGGTGGCCCCGCCGAGTGGACCATCGGTGGTGGCGGAGCTGATGACGCCGGTGATAGAACCGACATTCGCGACAAGGTGCTGGGTGATGTTCGATTGAGAAGCTGAGGGCCCCAGCGTGACGGTGGTCACTTGGGTACCATAATTCGGTGCGCTCGCGGTGATCAGATAGGATCCAGGGGTCGAAATTTGCGTGATCGACCAGGTGCCGGTCGCGTTGCCCACAGAGGAGGTGTGGGTGGTGAAGGTTAAAAGCCCGTTCGTAACCGTCACCTTGGCATTGCCAAGCGGGCCATTGGCTCCGGTGACCGTGCCGCCGAGGGACCCGGTTCCTGGAACTAATTGGACATTCAGCGTTACCTGACGACTCGAACTCGTGGGAGAGAACAGGATCTTGTGGGTGGTAAATCCTGGCTTGGAGAAGGTGATCAGGTAGCTAACCCCCGAGCGCAGACCCGCCAGCACGAAGGCTCCATCCGGAGCAGTGGTCGTTGAGACTTGGGACCCAAGCTGGGTGTTGGCCGTAATGGTGTTGGAGGAGTTGCCATAGACGACTCCTTGACTGGAGGGTTGTCCAGAGAGGTTGGCTGCGGTCGCTGGGGCCGTGTTTGAGACAGGAGTCGCGGTAACAGTCACTCCTCCAGGCGAGAGTCCACTCACAGTGCCGGTCAGGGTGACCCCTGAGGATGTAGCCGCCGATGGGGTTGTTGAAGTGGACGAGGGGTGCGACGACGGCGAGGTGCTCGACGACGGCGAGGTGCTCGACGTGGGAGTGACCTTTGCCTTCGTGGGTTGGGCGGTGGGGTTGGATACCGATTGAGCGGCAATCGCCTTTTTGTGGAGACTGTTGTCAAATGCGGTGATGCCGATCGAGGCGAGGGCTCCCCAGACGAGAAGCACCGCTAAGAGGACGGCGACTTTCGCCGTTTTCGTGCCGAGTTCAGCGCGAGCCACGAAGGCACCGGTGACCTCGGCTGGCTGGGAAGGGCCTTGTGCGCTGATCGAGAAGGGGAAACGCCTCGACGCCCCACTGAGTTTCGCCCTCGTCGCGATGCTGCCATTGATGGTGGTCTCTTGCCCTGGGAGCACGAGAGGGGTGGGATCGTCGAGATGAATTCTGGCTGACTGGTCGGTCACCTTTGCGACCAGGCGGTAGCGCTCAGCCTTCTGTCCTCGATTACGGATGATGACGCGGAAATGACCGCGGTGTCGGCCATCGATCTCGTCGGGATCAAGCCGTATCGCCACTGAGCGGGCATCACCGATCTCGAGCGTAAAGGTAGTCCGCTGCTGCGCCGAGGGGTTGTTGATCTCAGTGGCGACGAAGGTGAGCGGCAGCGAGGCTGGAGGATAGCCGCGAGGTAGGGTCAAGACGCATGCTGCCTCGATTGTTGCCAATGGTGCGAGCTCATAGACGGTTTGGGGAAGCTGGTACCAAGCCGCCTCAAGGCCGAGGAGGGTACAGCTGAGGTTCAGCGAACGATCGGAGAGGTTGCGGATGCGGATCACGCTCGATATCGGCTCCCCAGGGGTGAGCGCGACATCGGGAATCACGACTTCAAATGATGGTGTCATAGCGTTGTTCATCCGTTCACCTGAATGGAGATCTGACAACTCGAGGTGGTGGTGGATCCGTTGGTTGCACAGACCGTCACCCCCTCTTGCGTTGTGACATTGTATGAGGTACTCGGGGCGCTACCCGGCGGGTAGGCCACGGTAATGAGATAGGACTGAGGTGCCTCAAGATTCGACAGCGTGAAGTCGCCACTGGTATTGGTTGTCGTGGTGGCCAGTGGGGTCGCTCCAGGGGCATAATCGGACGAGAGGTAAAGATCGATCTGGGCACCGGCAACCGCTTGGCCCGATGTTGCCTCGACGACCTGTGCGGTGATGGCCGCTGCAGGCGAAAGCTGTTGGTTTTTGGTGAGGTCCTCTCCGGCGGTTAAGGTAACGATCGACGAGATGGGTAGGCCACCGACTCGAGTGTAGTTGAGAGTGTAGGTGCCGGGCTGGATGCCCACGATGCTGTACGCACCGGCGGTCGGTGAAGTCGCGGTTTGGACGGAGTATGTTGCCGAACCGGAGACGAGTTCAACCGTCGCGTTGCCGATGCCGCTGCCATTTGATTCGCTAACGACTCCCGTGAGTGTCGCGGTGTTTGCCACCATGGTGGCATTGGTATTGATCGCGTTAGGGATAGTGGCGTTGAGCTGGACCACCACGGTCTGACTTAGCAGATCGGAACGCGAAAAAGTTACGGTGTAGGTGCCCGGTACTGCCAGATTCCCAAGGGTGTAGGAGCCGATCGTTCCGGTGCTGGCAGTGACGGTCGTGAGTGTATGGGACCCGAACGTCGCAGTGACGGTGACACCTCCAGGGGCAGTCCCACTTGGCGTTGTCACCACGCCGCTGATGGAGCCGATTCCTGGGGCCAGGTTGACGACGATACCAGTGACATGTTGATTTGGCGCAAGGGTAATGGCCAATGTTTGGGCTGCGTATCCGTTTGCGCTAATGTTCAGGCTTACATTCGACGGTGTCGCGAGTCCGTTGACGGTGAACGAGCCGACATGGGGTGCGTTGGTTAGCGATACAGTGGAGATGGTCGTAGTGCCGACGGTGGCCGTGATGGTGGCGCCCCCAATGGGTCCTTGGGCACCCTCGACGAGCCCAGAGATCACCCCGTTACCTGGCGTGAGGACAAGGTCAATCCCTGACTGGCTCACCCCCGAACTCAGGGTAACCGTCTGGACCACAGGTGCATCCCCCTGTTTGGTGAGGACGAGTTGGTAGGTCTCTGGCGAAGGAATGTTCGAGAATGAGAAGGTGCCGTTTGTTCCAAGTGTGGTTGAGGCGACGACAACTCCATTGGGAGTCGCTGATGCGGGTGCCGTTGAACTTGCCGAGACCGACGTCAGCGGATTGCTCGTTGGAAGCTGCAAGGCAAGGGTTGCTCCGGTGGCAGGAAGTCCTGTTACCTTGCCGGAAATTGAGACGGGCAATGCACCGATCGAGATATTGACACCCGTGAGCCGCTGCCCATCACGCAGTTGCACCGGTTTGGCATGGTTGCTCGCAGATACTCCTGGGTACCAGAGTTCACTGAAGCCCGCACCTGTGTAGGACAGATCATAGGAACCAGCCGCGAGGTTCAAGAAACGGTAGGTTCCTTGGGTGGTTGTGGCGACTGAGGCTGCGGGAGCGGTGAGGTTTGAGGGCTGATAGAGATCGACGGTGACGCCACTGACGGGGGCGTGCGACGTCGCCAGATCGACGGTCCCGGCGATCGAACCAGTTCCGGTCACCGCTTTCGTCTGCGCAGCCTGTGCCACTTGGAGGGCGAGGGTGCTGTTGGCGTTAGATCGATCGACGACTTGGGAGAGCGAACCAGCGATGACGGCTGCAAAGATGGTACCGGCGACGACGAGTCCAAGGAGAGCGAGGACGCCACGGCTAAGGCGTGGGTTCTGGACCCAGGATCCTTGGGCAATGACCCCTTCGCCTAAGGAGGTGGTCGCGATTCGGAAGCTCCGCAGCTTTGGGCTACCAAGCCATGGACGCTTAGCTCGGAGTATCGCCGAGACGAGGAGTTTCTCACCCGGTTGCAGACTGAGATCCCCGGGCTCAAAGCTAAAGGCGATCTGTTGGGGTTCATCGCTTCCGGTGAGTGATGTGGACACCTCCCCGGTTCCCCGGTTGTCCACGAGGACACCGATTCGTGCCTCCTTGCCGGCGGTCGTGGTTGGTGGATCCAGAGAGAGACGCATCTGGGTGCGCTCAGGGATGACGATGTCACAGCGCACCTGATCGGTCTCTGTCGGCGGGGTCAGCGACTCGACCTCAATAACAAACTGACGGGTCCCTGATGGAAGCGTTGCGGGGAGATTGATGTGGATGGTAGTTGATGTGCTGGTATCAGGGAACAATGAGATCGTAGGGTCATCGATCTGGACCCAGGCCTGGTCAAGGCCGAGTATACGAACTTGATGGCCGCTGATGACGCTACTGGTGTTGGTCACCTCAAGGGTGAAGGTCGCCTCTTGGCCGGGTTCGACGTTCTGACGCGAGGGGTTGACCGAGAGGCGCATGCTAGCTCGCTTGTCCCGAGGAGGTGAGTACGAGGTTGGGTGCGGTAACGGTCTTGCCGGCCACCGCCTGTACCTCGACGGTATTGGATTGGTACCCGTTGAGCGTTGCGGTGATGGCATAGGTCCCTGGTGCAACCTCTGGCAGCTCGTAGCTCCCGGCAGGGGTTGATGCAGTTACGGTGGTGATTGTCGTCGATCCGTTCGAGAGGGTGATGCTCGCCCCGGCTAAACCCTGATCGCTTGCGGTCTCAACAAGTCCTTCGACGGTGCCTGTGGCGGGCGCCAAGGTGGCGTTGATGCCTGAAGCAGTGGCGTTGGTGCTAAGGGTAACGTCGACGGTCTGTGATTGATAGCCGGGTGCCGAAAAGGTGATGGCATAGGTCCCTGGTGTCGGCAGGTTCGCCAGCAGATAGGAGCCCGCCTCCGCTCCGGTGGTCGCCGTGGTGGTGGTGACGGCACTCGATTCAGTGTTGGCCGTGACCGTGACGCCGCCGAGAGGACCTCCTGAACTCGAGGTAACGGTCCCGGAGACATCACCGGCACCTCCCGTGAGCGCTACGTTGATGTTCGAGAGGCTCTGACCAGGTCCGAGCTGCTCAGCGACGCTCGTTGACCCGTATCCGGGTGCCGAAAAGGTGATGGCATAGGTCCCTGGTGTCGGCAGGTTCGCCAGCAGATAGGTCCCGACCGGTCCACTGGTTGGGGTTGCGGTGGTAACTTTTGTCCCAGATCCCGTTGCGGTGACCGTGACCCCGCCCAAGGGCTGACCAGCAGCGGTGACCGTGCCGGTGATCGTGCCAGGGCTCGCGGTTAAGACGACCGTGTTAGCGACGAAGTGTTGACCTCCCGTCAGGGTATCCACGGCTTGACCCACTCCGAAGCCAGCGGAGCTAAAGCTCAAGTCATAGGTCCCTGGTGTCGGCAGGTTCGCCAGCGAGTAGTCACCTTGTGCGTTGACGGTGGTGGTTGCAAGCGGTTTGGCTCCGCTTGGGGTATTCGAGCCCGTCTCCGGCAAGACAGTGACAGTGATGGGAGGCGAAGGATCCTCCCCGGAGTTGACCGTTCCACTGATGGCGCCCGGGAGTCCATGGGCTACCAGGCGCAGGTTCCCGATAGTCGACAAGGACTGAACGTGGATCAGCTTCGCAGTGGCAATCGAAGTGGTGTTGGGATACCAGGTGGTCTGGTACCCGGGGGCGGAGACGTCAAGCGCATAGGTCCCGGGTGCGAGGCCAGGGATTGACCATACACCGGCGGAGGTCGTCGCCGCTGAGGCGACGAGAGAGACATGGGAACCATTGATGTTGAAGGCCTGGACGGTCACTCTTCCCACGCCGTTGCCGGTGCTAGCGGCATCCACCGAACCGGTGAGCGTTCCGCCGATGCCAATGGCGATACCGCTCTTTGGGACCGCTCCTGCGGGTGCGGTTCCGCTGGAGTGAGAGGTTGCGTAGAAGGATGCTGGAACAACCTTCGACAGAGGTGAGGCGCCGAGCGCATGAGTGAGTGCAACGACAACGATGATGGCCCAGGCTGCGACGATCGCGCCGAGAACGAGCAGCGTGCGCGCACCTCGTGGGATGAGCGGACGGCGAGTGAAGGTCACCTGTTGGTTTGCTTGGGTCTCTGGCGCAGTTGCGATGAGATCGATCGGGTAGGCGATCTCGTTGCCAAGAAGCTTGCGTTTTGTGCGCACCCCGACGGAAACGAGAGCGTGCTCGCCTGGGCGCAGACGCATCGTCGGTGGTGCGTAGGTGAATCGCAACGCATGAGTAGATTCTTGAGCACCAAAGTCGATGTCAAGTGGAGTGTTGCCATCGTTGGTGCAGTCGAGCTTGAAGACCCCACGAGCGTGTTTGACGAGTTTGGTAGGCGAACTGGTCAGCGCGATGCCTGCCACGGGTGCGACGGTGAAGCGAAAGGGCAACGCTTCGGGTGCATCTGGGTCGCTCGTGGCAACGACCACTACGTTGATGTCGAGATCACCTGCGTCGAGCCCAAGCTGAGGATCGAGATGGATGACCACTTGTCCGCTGTCGTCGGGAAAGAGCGCCAGCAGCTCAGGCTCGACGTTCCAATGGATCTCCGGTGGTCCCTCCACGTTGACGCGAATGGCATCGATGACGGCACTCGCGTTCGTCACCGCAAGAACAATCGATGCGGGTTCCCCAGGTATTAGAGCCTGAGTCGACTCGACCACCTGACAGCGAAGTCGCGACTCTGTCGTCATGAGGGAGTCTCCTTGCTGTTCTCCGATCTTCCCTCCATGACAATGGCGGAACCGTCGCGTCTTTTCCGCAGTGGCTGCTCACCGGCACGGCCCGCTCGCGCTGGAGTCGGTGAAGCGATGGAAGAGGCCGATAAAGCGACAGACTCGATAGGAGCACCCCGTTGTATCCACTCGCCAATCTCTGCAGGAACTGCGACGGTAATCGAGAGGCCTAACCGGATCTTATTCGCTTCAAGCAAGGACGCGGGGAACTCCTCTCCCTCGTCAGCTAGTTCAAGGCCGATACGAAGACCCTTGAGCGGTTCTGGGAGAGTTTCCTGTGGGAGCTTGTCGTGTGCAAGTACCGAGGTTAAGATCTCCCCGAGCAACGCATGCTCATCTCGAGACTCTCCGGCGCTCACCGTGATGAAATAGCGAAACTTCAGGAACGGGGAGGGTGGTCTTCGCGCGGGCCGAGAGCCAACGAGGTGATCTTCGAATCCTCCGCGACTCAGGCTGTGGTGCGGAACGATTTGCCAGAGGTAAATCGCAAAGGTGGGGCGCGCCATCGAGGAGTCGGTGATTGCGCTGGGTGCGGCGAATACCACATCAGCGACATGGTTTGGAACGCCCACGACCTGCCTCACGAACGACTCAACGGCCGTATCGATGTGATGAATCATGATCTGGCTCCCTGAAGGTTCGATGGCACTGCAGCACCACTCCAGCACCTACCTGTTGCAAAATGGGCGGTCGCTGGCGGTAAGTAGCAGGAAGAGCGAGCAGTGAACTCTCCATCATCCTGGCTATCGCTTGAACCTATCCAGGGGTGGATGATGGTCACTAATGTTCGACAAGTAGGAAGGCGCGACGCTCCGGCCACGCCATAGCCGCGAAGGGTATCATGGCCCCACAACCTCCAAGCCTCTATGCCAAATGACCGCTCACCTGTGATGTGATGCCGGGCTAAGCTCCTCCCCGCGTGGGAGAACCAGCGATCTGTGTTGGTCGACCTCGGTTCAACGATGCCAAAGGCGCTGGTGAGGCGAGATTCGAACGTCAGGAGTCCTGTGTTGACGGCAATTCCAGCGAGGCTGCCCTTCGTCTCCGCCGCTCGGGTAGCCGAGTTTTTGACTTGATCAACGTCGCAGACCCCACATGCGTTGTCGTGGTATTGGTGCCAGAAGTTAGGAGATGGACCAACGCTGTCGTCGTCGGGTCGCTGGTCCTTTGTCTCGCACCCCCTCCCCCAGTGATGCTGTTCTTTCTTAGTCCGAAGACCATGAACGAGCTGCTGGACATCGACTCTTCGTCGTGTCGTGTCGCTGTCGTTGCGTTGTTTAAGTGAGCACCTCGATAAGGATGGTTCGTTGCTGACTGTGGGACAACACGTGAGTCGGATTTGCTGCCTTGCTGAGACTCGGGTATGCGAGAGCTTTCTCGAAGGCGTCAAAGGCAGAGACGCGACGCCCCCAGGAGTTGCTCCGCTGGGGATGCAGAAGGTGTCAGCCGTGGTAGATTCCAACGCGTCGGTCAGTCTCGCATTGACGTTCACCGCCATCCTTATCCCTCCCCCGAGCTGGCACACGACTCCACGATGATGGCGGCTCACTCACTAACCCCTCTTGAAAAGCAGCACGAGCCACTGGGAGTGATGCTGCACACAGGCACACAATCTTCAGCACTATCCGAAGCGATATTTTAGCACGATTGATCATGTCAGGCAGGGTTTGAGATGGCCCATTCTCTGGATTTTGCCCGCGATTTTTTAGGAACGTGGGTGTGGTGTTCTATGCGACGAATCATCGGTAGATGGGAGCGCACTCGTCCTCGAGGACGTGTTGGCATTTGGGCTAGAGGCGAGTTGCGGTATCGAGCTAGAATCGGGGCCGTGGGGATGACAAAGAGAGAGCAGACGAGTGCTCTGCGCGTAGGGATTCGTCCCATCAAGGTGTTGCTGGTTGTGCTGTTGGCCAGCGTAGCCTCTGCATGCGGACTCATCTCGTCGAGTAGCACAAAAACAGTCTCGGTCTTCAAACTCACAGTAGGTCAGTGCCTCGTGCCGCCCAAAAAAATTCAAGCGGACTTGACCTCAATCACGGTTATCCCCTGTAGCGAACCTCACACTCAACAGGTTTTTGGGCTCGCCAAGGTTCCGGGTGGGCCATCGGCGAGCTATCCACAGTCGCTTGATGCTGAGGCCAATGGAGAGTGTCTCGACCGCTTTGCGGGCTTTGTAGGTGTGCCCTATGAGCGTTCGAAGTTGTTCTTCACCTATCTTTTGCCCTCAGTCGGAAGCTGGGCGGCGGGCGATCGAACGGTGGTTTGTGTACTTGAATCGGTTACCGGTCCATTGCACCGGTCGGCACGGGACTCCAAACTCTAGTGCAAGACAGTCCACGCTTGGCGAAGATAGCGTGCCCAGCAAACTCTACCGCTGGCGTTGGATTTGTGTTTGCGCGATTGTGGGCTGCGTCCAGCTTGTTTTGCCTGCACAGAGAGATGCTGCCTTTGTCCCATCCCCTGCCAACGTGTCGACGCATTCGTACCTTCGGCTTCATCACAAGGGTGTTGGCGGCGAGGCTAGCAGTTGAGGGGGCTGCCTTGGCATCAGCGCGCCATTGTCCGATCAGTTGCAATGAGATAGTTCTTCATGTCCCCAAGTGCTGATCTTGTTGCCCAGCTTGCGCTCATTAAGCGCCGGATTCGTGTCCTCCTTGACGCTCGCCGCGATAGTGGCATCGATCTTACCGACGTTCTTCGTGGGCTCTACCTCTCTGATGAGGATGTCGATCGGGCGCTCCAGGATGTGAGTTCAGGCAAACTCGAGCGGATTGAGCCCGAGTTGGCCGCGATTCTACCTGGTGGTGAGAGGCTGGACGTTCTTGCAAGGACTCGATATCGAGGTCTGAGCCCTCTCGATTCGCTCATGAAGCGCTTTGGATTGGACATGATCGACGTTTTCCTGCTTGTTGTAGCAGCAGCTCCTGACCTTGATCGTAGGTTTGAGCGCCTCTATGCATTCTTGAATGATGACGTCACTTGCCGTCGAGTGAGTGTTGGTGTCGCGCTTGAGCTCTGCGGTAGTTCGGACAGCGATGGGGAGTTACGACAACATTTGCGGCCCGGAAGCGTGCTTTTGGCCTCTGGACTTCTTCAGCTTGGCTCCCAAGAGGACCCTTTCCTTCATCGCGAAGTAAGGGTCAACGACGAGGTGGTGGACTTCCTTCTTGGAGGCGTCGCACTGGATCTTCGACCGGAACTCGAGGTGGCACAAGATTTAAGGGCCTTGTCCCCTGCGGTACTCGATGAGGAAGTGACTGCGCTGACCGACCTCATGTGCAGGGGTTCTGGTCTGGTGTACCTCCTGAGCCCGCCTGGATCCACTGCTCGAGTGTTGGGGGTAGCCGCATTTGATCGAGTTGGAGTCGGTACTCTCGTGGTTGATGCTGGCACCATCAAGGCCACTGAAGACCTTGACGAACAGATGGATCAGCTTCTCTTGGGCGCGCGTTTGATGGGGGCTGGGCTTCTCGTTGGACCGATTGAGAGTCTGTTCGCTGATGGATCTCGATCGTTGCGTCGACTGGTCGATGCGGATCATCCAGTCATTGTGTACGGACAGGCGCCATGGGATGCGCATTGGTCAAGGCGTTTGCCTCACATCTGTGAAGTGTCACCACTTGGCCGGTCAGGACGCGAACGCCTCCTTGGTTCTTTCATCACTCGTCCTTTGGAGGCCGGTTTGCTGGCGGCGTTTGTCGATGCACTGGATCCCTTTAACTTGGGGCCAGAGCAGCTGTTCGATGCATGGCGTTTCGCCAGTGGCATTGCAAGGGCAAAGGATCGCTTCGTGCAGCCAGACGATGTGGTCGTAGGCGCGCGACTCCAAGGCGGCACTGGGTTGGCACGTCTTGCCCAACGCATACATCCCGTCGCTACTTGGGATGATCTGATTGTGAGTCGACCGATTGAGGATCGACTCCATATGATCGCGCGACGAGTTCGTCACCGGGGCCTTCTCGCGCAAAAGTGGGGGATTCGGCCGAGTTCTGGTAGGGGCACTGGGGTGGTGGTGCTCTTCTTCGGTGAGTCAGGTACTGGCAAGACCTTGTCGGCCGAGGTGATCGCCAACGAGCTCGGCCTGGACCTGTTCACCATCAATCTTGCGACCGTCGTCGACAAGTATGTTGGTGAGACGGAAAAGAACCTTGAGGCCATTTTCCACGAAGCGATCGGGATGAACGGCGTCCTCTTCTTCGATGAAGCCGACGCACTCTTTGGGAAACGATCCGAGGGAGGGGATGCGCATGATCGATATGCAAATATCGAGGTTGCTTACCTCCTACAGCGCATCGAGACCTTCGATGGCCTTGCCATTCTGGCAACGAACTTACGTGCGAACATGGATCCCGCATTCATTCGTCGCATCGATGTCGTGGTTGATTTTTCGGTCCCAAGCCCCAGGGAACGAAGGCTGATATGGGAGCACTATCTTCCTCCAGCGGTCCCTAGAGCATCGGATGTCGATCTCGGCTTCATGGCGCATTCGTTCCGGTTAGCCGGAGGTGCGATTCGCAACATCTGCATCGGCGCATGCTTTGAGGCGAGCGAGTGTGATACTGAGGTCTCTATGGCAGAAATTATCCGAGCGACACAACGAGAGCTTGAAAAGCTGGGTCGACTCTGTGTCGCAGCGGACTTTGGCCCCTACTTCGACCTGATTGACAGCCCGCATGTCGAGGAGTAACCGATTTTGGTGTTCGATCGAAGCTGTTAAGTTGCGCATTCATCGGACAGCAAGCTAGTTGTGTTACTGTGGGCAGTGACCCTTATGGAGTGATTCGTTGGCATTGCGAATGGCGAGGTGCTCGTTGGTTTTGCACCCCAAGCGAAGTCGCAGCGATTGATAGGAGAGAATAGGCGATGGGAAATCCAGCAGTGGTGAGCGAAGCTCTTTGCATGTGTAGCTTTGGTCTAGCGCCAGCGGTACTCCAGGTCCCCCCGGCGACGAAGGTAGTCATCCAGGGCAGACCAGCTGCCACGATAGCCAATATGACACCAGCGAATATTCCCACCTTTGACATGTGTAATACCTTGTCGAATCCTGAAGTCGCTGCGGCAACAGCGGCAAAACTTGGAGTTCTTACGCCGATGCCGTGTGTTCCTGTCCTCGCTCCCTGGCTACCAATGACCACTACCACGATCGGTGGAGAACCGGCGCTCGTCGCTGGATCGACCTGTCTCTGTGCCTACGGAGGAGTTGTTGAGATCACTCTTCCTGGCACGACTGGAGTCCTGATCTAAGTCACTTGACACCTCCCCATTCCTCGGCTACACTCATGTAGCGGCCGGGGGTTTGTGCATGGGTCTCGCATGGGGGGTCTCGCTTTCCGCTCAGTGCATTGGGCTCTTGACGAAGTTCTCGCCGAACGAAGAGTGGGTAATGCTTCCGTACCTGGAGACGGTCACT
>NZ_DAHXOI010000030.1 GCF_027364955.1 Ferrimicrobium sp. | reverse complement strand
TCCTTAGGCGGCCGGAAGTTAGCGTTTTGAATACTAAACTGATGAGTACCTCGTACATTTTTTGTAGAGACCTTCCGGTTTGGCGGCACCGACCATGACCGTCTCGGGCTCGTCGGCAACGAACCCTGCATTGCACAACTCTTGGTGAAGTTGTTCGGCACGCTCGTCGTGGCCTCGGGTCTTCCACTCGAACTCCTCCACGCCGAGTTCGTCCAGGTAGTGGTGAATCGTTCGTTGAATGAGACCAGCGATATTATCAACGCCGTCGAGGGATATGTAGCTGACAAAGCCCTTGCGATCGAGAACACCTCGATAGAGCGGACCATCTCGAGTCCAACTGAGCGCATCGTAGACCTCTGCCTCCCCTCGGAGCTGTGCATCATACACTGCGAGAAGCTCCGCAGCTTTAGGTTGTGGTGGGTTCACGAATGTTAACTATAACCCTTGGATCATGTCGGTTGACCTACGGTCTTTCGAAAACCATTCCTTGGGTGAGTGCTGCGATCGTCGGAGACCGCTGACTTCATGGGAGAACTCGCTCCAGTGAGCTTTGAATCTCAAACTTGCTACGGGAGTGGGGTCAGATCTGTCAAGTGTTTTCATCATCTCGCAACTCGGTGAATCACCTCTAGGAATTGGTGTAGGCGACGAGGTTGACGTGTTACGAAGCAGAAGGCGCTCACTTGCATCGCAGACGCTGTTGGGATGAGATACGGATCCTGCACGAAAGATCACTCCCGCGCGAATCAACTTCGCGTACGTGTTGGGTCTCGCTTTGCTTGTCTCGTCCTACCACTCGTAAGCGCTTGTAGCACGTGAACATAGCGTGCCGGCGAACTTCCTGGTAGTGATCGGTGATGTCCAAGACCTATCAGGGCAACTTGGCGTCGCATCTCTCCTCACTCTGGGTCACCAGAAAGGAGGAGTTGGTACGCCTGCGGCTCGATTGATACGACGGCGAATTACTCGTCCCAAATCGGAGAGCTTACGGATCCGCCCGCACCTAAGTTTGAGGTATGAAAGAGTTGAGCAAGGTGCGGTGGCAGGCGGTGGTCTCGCGCGATGAGAAGAGTGTCGGCTTCTTTGTCTATGCGGTACGCACCACGGGGATCTACTGTCGACCTGGTTGTAGGTCACGCTCCCCCCTTCTCGCAAATGTCGAATTCTTTAACACAAGTGACGAAGCAGAGCTGGCGGGATTTCGCCCGTGTCGACGTTGCCATCCTGCGGATCCAATGCGTCTCGACCAGGCTGCTCTGTCGGTTATCGCAGTGTGCAGGCGCTTAGAGGCCGGGCCTGCCACCGAGGATCTGGCTGCGCTCGCTCGCGAGTTGGGGTGGAGCCTCCGGCATTTGAATCGCCTGTTTCAAGCCATGGTCGGCGTCTCAATCAGGAGCTATTCGAGAGCCCAGCTGGCTGAGCGCGCGAGAACAACGCTGCGCAGCGATCTCTCGATCACCGAAGCCGCCTTTGAGGCTGGATACGGTTCGAGCCGCGCCTTTTACGCCCATGGTGCGACTCGTCTTGGGATGACCCCGGAACAATATCGCTTGGGTGGTGCAGGAGCATCCATCCACTACACCACGCTCGAATCCCCGATCGGCATTGTGCTAGCGGCTTCCACGGCACGCGGTGTTTGCGCCATCAAAATCGACCATGACGAGGCCTCGCTCATTGCACAACTGGTCACCGAATTTCCGATGGCTGACATCGAACGCGATGATGATGAGCTCTACGATATCGCCCTCGTGCTTGCCGGAGCCGTTCGCGGTGAAGATGGAGCTACCAAGCTGCCGCTCGACCTGGCTGGTACCGCTTTCCAAGTCCGGGTGTGGGAAGCCCTACGCGCCATTCCAATCGGCGAGACTCGATCGTATTCTCAGATCGCCGAGCAGATCGGCGAACCAACCGCAGTCCGCGCGATTGCGAATGCCTGTGGCGCTAACCCGACCGCACTTGCGATCCCCTGTCATCGCATCGTACGCAAAGATGGCTCTCTGGGGGGCTACCGATGGGGAATCGAGAGAAAGACGTATCTCATCGCGCAAGAGAAGGTGGATTGATGACTGGCATGCCTCGACGCTGGCCGCCAGGCTTCCCGTGGCTAGCCTCCTTCGTCCTCTTGGGCGCAATATGGGGGTGCTCGTTCTGGTGGATCAAGCTTGGGTTGGGTGCGGTTACCCCGATTGACGTCACCGCCATTCGTCTTGTGATTGGAGCCTTTACTCTCCTTGTCATTCTCGCGATCACCCGCGGCACGCTGCCGCGATCCATTCGCGTGTGGGTTCACCTTTGTGTACTTGCGATCTTTCTCAATAGCATTCCATTCACGCTCTTCGCCTACGGAGAAACACACGTGTCAGCGGTGCTCGCGGGCATTCTCAATTCACTGACACCAATCTCCACGATCGCGGTAAGCCTGGCCATCTTTCGCCAGCAAAGGCCCAAGCCAGAGGTCATCCTCGGGATGACGGTTGGCTTCGTTGGGGTGCTCGTCGTGACGGGCATCTGGGATGGTCTTGGCCACAACCAGTTGCTTGGGACAGGGGCTTGCCTTCTCGCTGTGGCCAGCTACGGCATCGCCTTCTCCTATGCACGACGCTATCTAAGTGCTACCGAGTATGGCCCCGCCTCTCTCGCCACCGGTCAAGTCCTCTGCGGAGCACTGCAGGTGCTGCCGTTCGCTCTGGTCTTCGGACACCTTCACCTGGAACAACCTCAACACATCATTGTCGCTGCAGCAGCTGGCCTCGTGAGTCTCGGAGTATTGAGTACCGGACTCGCCTACGTACTGAACTTTCATGTTCTAGAGTCTGCGTCTGCGACAATCGCTAGCATGGTCACCTACCTAACCCCTAAACCACCCCGGGTTTACTGGAGACTCCTACTCTTGAGAGGATGGAGTTACTATGGCACAGGTGAAGCGTTACTCACCGGAGGTAAGGGATAGGGCTATTCGTATGGTTGTGGACCACCGAGGGGAGTACCCTTCGCAGTGGGCCGCGATTCAATCGGTAGCTAACAAGCTCGGCATGACCCCAGAGACCCTACGTCACTGGGTACGCCAAACCGAGATCGATACAGGGGACCGCGAAGGGGTAACAACCGAAGCCAAGGAGCGGGTGCGCCAACTCGAACGCGAAAACGCTGAACTCAAGCGGGCGAACGAGATCCTGCGCGCGGCATCGATTTTCTTCGCGACCGAGCTGGACGGTCGACCAGGAACCAAACGAAACAAGTAGTCGCGTTCGTCGACTCAAACAAGGACAGGTGGGGGGTCCAGCCGATCTGCACAGTGTTGCATTTCGCCTCCTCGACCTACTATGACTACAAGCGACGAGAACCCTCCGAGAGAACCCTCAGGGACGAGGAGCTCAAGGTCCTCATCACCGAGACCTACGAGGCCAACTACCGCGTCTATGGGGCCAAGAAGCTCTGGGTAGCGCTCAACAGAGCTGGCCACCAAGTGGCTCGCTGCACCGTGGAGAGACTCATGCGTGAGCTGGGCATTAAGGGCGCCACCCGAGGTAAGGGCATCGTGATCACCACCATCGCTGATGAGGCGCTAGAGAAGCCTAAGGACCTCATCAAGCGACACTTCGTGTCGTGGGAACCAAATGAGCTTTGGTGTGCCGATATCACCTATGTCAAGACAAGGGCTGGGTGGGCATATGTAGCCTTCATCATCGACGTCTTCTCTAGGATGATCGTCGGTTGGAAGGTGGCCAACTCTCTCAGAGAGTGACCTGGCTACCGATGCGCTAGCAATGGCTATGGCGGCGAGACCAGATACCGAGGATCTCATCCATCACAGCGATCGAGGCGTCCAGTATCTCTCTGTGGCCTACTCGGCAACTCTTCTGGCGGCTGGCATACGACCTTCGGTCGGCACTACGGGTGACAGCTATGACAATGCTCTGGCCGAGAGTTTGAATGGCCTGTACAAGACGGAGTTAATCCATGCGATCGGTCTCCTTGACGACGAGATCGCGGTCGAATGGGAGACCTGTAAGTGGGTGGATTGGTTCAACAACCGACGGCTTCACTCCTCGATTGGAATGATGTCGCCGGCGGAATACGAAGCTCTCTACTATGCTCGAAGGCAGTCAGGAAATTACCTGATTGACAACTAACCGAGTCTCTGTAAAACCCGGGGTGGTTCACCCCTTCTTCGCAGTTGTTGCAGGGGTCCTGTTCTTAGGCGAGTCGTTCCTGTGGAGAGAACCTCTTGGTGGGCTTGTCATTCTTGTTGGCGCAGCTCTTGCGCAGGGTCGTCTTCGGCTTCCAGAACCCGGGACCCAGAGCACGATGTTGTCCCGCCTCTCCCGCGTCGGCCGCCCTCCTTCGGAGCCGATCGAAACCGACGAGACCTTGTGAAGTCGCTACCCTAGGCGAGACCTCAGGACAACAGAAGGGAGACAATCGCCCTGCTCCAAGCCACAAGCACACCCCCGAAGTCTCCTCGGCAAGCAGTCCGATCGACTGACCTGACCACGGCGACTAACGGGTCGCACAACCGAGTTGGCCCCCAGCATGCTCACGGCCGATCCGAAAGAGAGGACGTTGTCTCCCTGACTCCCAAGCCCCGGTTCCATCAGTTCGCGACGCAGCACCCATACCGCTCGTTTGCCAACTACGCGTACCCCGGAGATACAACCCCTACGACCATCACCTGCATCCCGGGTAACAACCTCACCACGCGACGCATCCACCACACAGACGAGACAAACAGTCCCCAGTCACAATGAACCATACCGAGGCCCAATCCGTTGCTTCCCCTGGAGCCGAGCGTACCCCCGACACCCGCCCCGTTACATCGGCCACTCCGTTGACCATCATGACAGTCCCATTCGGCTCCACTAGGGCAAAGCGCATAGTCCTCACGAGATTGCACCTTGGGAAATTTTGCCAGCGGTGATCGCAAGGCAACCTGCAACAAGAAGCACGACTGTGGGGGTTCCGGAGCGAACGCTACGCCTACCAGGTTCGCAGAACGCAATGAGAGGCGGCGTTGTGCTCAGCCCGTCTCCCAGCAACCCCGTCTGCTCGCTCTCTGCTGAGGGCCAATCGGATCGATTACGCCCACGCTGTGCTGATCGAGCTCGCCTGACCGCTACGGCGAGAGTCCTCGTCGAGCCCAAGCAGTAGGATCATCGATAGACTTTCGCTATGACTATTCTCGATCCGTTACTTGTCTTCGCCCAAGGCGAAGACCTCTGGGTGGTCGATCGGTATCTTCCCGTTGGGGCAGTCGTTCAAGGGACCACGGTCCACCTCGAACGACTCGGGGATGTGCGGTGCCGAGATCGATGGCACGGAGAGACACCTCTTGGCACCGTCCTAGTCTCGACCGGGCTTCATCCCTTCGTCACCGTCATCGCGAGAGATGGAGAGATACGATGGCGACACTTCCCCGCAATTGCATCAGTGTTTGCTCTCGATGACTCGCTCTTGGTGATGACCAGCGACGGGAACGTGACCGAAATCGTCCGCTGGACACCGACAACCGACGAAGTACGCACCTCGACGATTCCCGGCTCGGGTGCCGGTTGCTTTCGTGCTCACGGCGATGTGTATCTCATGATGCATACTGAGGGTTTTCCTGGATGGAGAATCTACCGATATGAGGGAGAAGACTTTGTTCTGACCGATCTCGGACTCATATGGCACAATGAACTCAAAGATGCGCGCAAGTCGATCACGATCCAAGGCTGCGGCCATTGGCCCGATGCTTCCTTCTTTCGTCGCAAGTGGGGACCCCGGGATGCGACCGGCGAGCCGACCGATGTGCTCGTTCATCTCCTCCGCGCAACGTCACCGCCCGCTGAGGTTCTGATCTTCCCAACCAACCCCGTCTGGTTGCGGCCATCGGATCCCGTTGACTACCAGATTCCGCTTCCTGGCCGTATGTGGCAGAGCTGTACCATTGGCGAAACCATTGTCATGGTCATCAGGAGCACTGACGATAGCCGGGTCTACTCACACCGCATCGGGTCAAGGACCCTCCGAGAGCTCGAGGTGCTTCGCGATCTGGCGGTGACGCCTTACGACGAACCAGTGATAGCACCCGACCCAGCAGCAGTGAGTGCTCATGTGGAACAGGCTTTGGCAACATGGCGACAAGCGATGGCCAACTTCCACGCAAGTTATGGTTCGTTCGTGCAACTCGAGGCGATCGAGGACGGACTCAACTCCATGATCGCAATCGAGTTGCGCTATCACCTCTATCCAGAGGAGATCTTCGTTGTCTACGAAGCGCTCTATCACAACGATGGTGCACCAATTGGGATGGTCGTCGACACGATCGATCTCACAGAGACGCTCGACACCGGGCGCATTCCAACGCCTGAATGGTGGCGCCGAGATCACCGTGGTCGCATCATCTTGAGAGAGGTCCCCACAAGGTAAGTACGTTCGAGGCATCCGTCTCGTCCGAGAGGTCACGGTGCGTCACGATCAGGATCCATTCGTCGGGCACCATCGGGGAACTATGAGTCGGGCATTATGAGGTGGGGTCTGGTGGCATCACCGGGTTGTATCAGCGCGCCAGTGCCTCAGGCGACCAACGGAGTAATCCATCCTCCCTGGCGTGAGACTTGACCGTGGGCGCCATGCTCAGCCCGCCGCGATCTCGCCTTGGAACGGAGTCCTGCCAACAGGCATTCTCATGGTCCACTGATCGTGTCGCTGGGTCATCATACCAGTGGCTGCTTCAGCAATATCTCCCGCGATTTCTCACTGCGTCACCCTGGCGCGCTTGCGTTCACCTGCTCAGTCGGCGGTGTTCGCGTGTCTTCGCTGTGTGGGGCAACGACCTTGCTCTGCCCGCGCTCGAACGACCATGTCCCAGAGAATTGACCATGCGCCTCCCGCCGACAGCGATGAGTTGCTCCTGGTGGTTGATCGCTAGCGTCGATGAGCAGCCATACTGTCGATACCATGGTACGATGAAGACGGAATCGAGCGGAACGCTCTCTTGGCACCGGGCACCGGGGACGTGTCAGATTGCGGTTCATGCCGCTGTTGGTCGTCGAAGCGAGCTCGGCAGCGATCGGCATGGCCTGCTGTGGCGTGACCTCCGCAGCCTTTGGTGTTGCAAGCGCCCTGGAGCTCTTCATCCTCATGATCCTGGCACTATCCCAACGTATCATCATCAACGGTCGTCCGACACTCAGCTGGTGGTTCGTCGACCAAGTCGATGTCATCGATCCCCGGATATCCCAAAGTCCTTGGTGGTTGAGCCTCATCGCGTCAGGCATAGTCACGTTGGTTACGGGCTTGACCCTCGGACTTCACTCCATCGGGGTCGCTAGCAAGGCTGGAATCATCGCGGCCACCATAGTGCTCCTTGTCGATCTCACTGCTCTGCGGAGGTCAATGAAGATCCGGCATCGCTGACACGGCCTACACCCTCGCGGAGCGTCCGACCCAGGGCAGCCACTTCCCAGATCCATCGGTGCTGACAACCTCTCCTTGTCAGACCTCGGTCAACTACGTCTGGGCACCGGCTCGTAGCGAGGCCTTGGGCCGTGGAGAAATGTCGCTTGCAGTGCCCGTTGACGTCGCACGAAGCCTTGCACTCTTCGAGCATTATTCCAGAGTCGTTAAAGAACAGCGGAAGGCCTTCCAGCCTCCCAACCATATGATCTGAACAGCCGACAGAGCCGACGTCCCACTATTGCTCATCGCCGCTCAACGCGACTCCCCAAGCGTTGCGATCTCTCCACTGTCGACAATGCGTGCTAACAAGGCCCAAGGGGCCATCCACCTCACGCCATCAATGCTGCATGCGCATCCCTTGGGTGGTCTTGTTCCCAACGGGCCGCATCGGTCGCCGCGACCACTGGTCGTTGAGCACCTTCGTCACCCGAGAGTCCCCGGCGACGTGACAACCCCGAGATGCGACCACGTGACTCTCGCAGCCTCCTCAACTGATGACGACGGGGGTTTGCCTGAGACCTCCTGGTTCGCACCGCCCCCTTGCACCTGCCAACCATCACACTGCCTACGGCTACGTACTCCGAGCGTGTGGTGCACCGTCTCGTCGAGAGACTCAGCGAAACCAGCCCGTCGACCGGGCTCGATGCTATGCGGAATGACCGATCGATCGCTGAAGCGACATTCATGGTCTGCTCGCTCGGGAATCCACATACACAACACTGGCGAAAACCTACGAACTACGTGACCCTGTTCCTGATCGGGCCAGCGGACGCAACGCTGACAGCTCCGCAATCCGGCTCCGGGCAGTCACTGAAGCCTCCGACCCGATGCAGCTGTTGCGGCGTGGGGGTCAGGGAATTGCACCACAGCCGGCACCATTCCGCGTGGAACTGTGAAGACGACCCAACCTTGCGCACACTGATTCCGACCAAGCGATGCCAGGCTGGCATTCAGCTGGTTCATCCCAGCAAGCGGACCTCCGAAGTGATCGGTCGGGACCGAAGAACCGTCAATCACGGCCGACAGTTTCGTTGAAAGCCGCTGGCGCAAGAACCGCACCCCAAACCATGAAGGACGAAGTGTGCCGACCAACCCTGTCGGTCCGGCGCAAACTTTGGCCACAATCGCGTCCCGAGCATCGCCATGTATCACAGGCGCCCCTGTACTCGTGACCCCCTGGTACCAGTGCGTAATGCCAACGCTCGCGAGACCAGCGCGATCGTTCGACAGAAGCACGGTTGCACCAATTTGAACAAACACCTGGGAGGCGTTGGTCGATCGCACCTGCTCACGAGATCGCTGGTCTTGAGAGGGCGTCGATGCATGGGACCTCGCTCCATCCGTCGAACCGCATGCAGCGAGCGCCATACCCGAACACAGAGCAATCAACACCAACCTTGCACCATGTTGTTTCCTCATAAGACCCCCTTGGCGAATCCGAACACTTGGTCCATTCGCCCACCTCATAGAACGCGGAACCCGTCAGAGTACTTGCCTGGTCTTGAAGATGCCATCATTGATAGCGGCGGAGAGGTTCGCTGTTGCGGGTCAATCCACCTGAAAACGATTACCAGAGTGGGACTGTCGTTTGAGGGCTGGACCATCAGCTTCGGTTACCGCTTGCTCCTTGGGTAGCGTGAGCGCTACCCGCACGCGCTCCACCAACACAGGAAGATCATGTTCAATAACGCTCCATACGATGTCTAGATCAACGTCTTAGTATCCGCGAGCGAGCTGATTACGAAATCCTGCCAATTGTCTCCAGGGGATATCAGCGTGTTCCTCTCTGAACGCAGCAGAAAGTCGTTGGCTCGACTCCGTAAGCGTCTGTAAACGGTACATCGTGGCATCACGTATAAGTGCATCATTGAGCGACGATCTTCCCTGCTTGATAACGGTGTCTTCGATCCCTTTCGCAGCCTCGTCGATGTGCGTCAAATATAGTAAGTCACTGTGTTGTGTCATAGGGACACGGCTTCGCGCTCAACCTGGTCACGTATCACACGGTGTATCTTGGTTCCAATGTCCACTTGGTAGCCCAGGAGATCCTCAAGCTCTTGGGCGAACGCGACGACCTCAAGCCCGCTAGTTTTAGCGGTAAAGTCCACCAAGAGATCAATGTCGCTATCACTGGTAGCATCACCTCTGGCAACGGAGCCATATACACGGATATTCGAGACTCCATGATGTGTCGCAAGCTCCATGATGTCTTGTCTATGAGATCGAAGCAAGGCAAGACTTGGCGGAGTCTTGACCAACGTGGACGCAACAGGCTTAGTCATGATATTCCTTCCGACCTGCAGTCTACCAGAACGGATCTGTAGACGATGTTAGCCTCAGCTCCCGCTCCCAAAATCCTGTCCCCAGGTGGACGGTGGGGTATCCAAGTCCCCGAGCAAACTGTAGCAACAATCATGCGATTACTTGGCTGCCTTGACGATGTGGAAGACGACGCTACGGTGCCTATAAAGAGAAAACCATTGGCGGACGTTGAGAACTCCCGTTCCTTCGACATAGCGGATCACTCCAAACCAGCCGATGACCGCCACCCGACCACAAAACCCGCGGATCAGCCATACGGATATCAGCTCCGCCTCTGGCGCAGTTGACTCCGTCGTTGCTACCATTCCGGCGGGTTCCTCATCGACGAAGCAGATGAGCGCAATACCATACCGGCATGATGCAGTCGGTCCCGCCGCCTCGCCTCTTGATCGTGGTGAGCACTCCATCGTTCCAACATGGAGGCAAAGATATATAGGGCAGTACCGCGCCACCGCCCCTCGATGAAGTAACCTGCACAGCTCCTCATCCGCCACGATCACCGCGGTGATCGTGGCCCCTTCGCTTGTCCTGACCCACGTTGGCGAAGATTCTGGCGCGCTCATCACGCCAGCGACCAGATCGGACTCATCAGACAACAGCCAGGTATCAACACGGTGGTCCTCTCACCAATATGCACCCTCTCGCCAAGAATCTCTACCTCCTTGGCCAGGGCTCGTACCAGCCTTAAGGCCGTGCTCCCCGTGACCAGCGCAAGCGCCCAAGCCATGCCGCAACAATCTCCACAGCGACACGATCCCTGCGTCATCAAAGAACACGTGAAGTCCTCAACGTAGTGGCTCGGGACCAGAGAGCGCTGGGAGCAGGGGTTCAAGCACCGAGAACCTAGCCGAGGAGAGGTCAACGAGAGTCGCCCGAATCCCATCCTTGATCACACGAGGCGGCTAATAACCTGGCTCTGGTCGCCTCTGCGGTGAGCTCGGAATGTAGTGCTGTAAATAACGACGAAGGCCCGGATCGCGGGCATAGACGAACGTACCCTTCATGCCACGGGTCAATAACACCGCATAGACGTTCAACACGAGTCCCAACACGTCATCGTCGCTGTAGGTCAGGCCACGGCGAGGATTGTTCTCCTTGCCCTTGCGATCGAAATAATTCTTGCGATCGAGGACGAACCGTCTACTCGTCTCGTCATAGCACAGGTCCGGACCGATAATGACTCCGGCATAGTTCAAGTCATATCCCTGGACGGTATGGATCGAACCGACCTCCGCCACTGACTCCTTCCTCGCAATCCAGTCAGTCTCGCTCGAATTCCACCGCAACTGGCAACCGTCGAGCTCGATGTCAAACGCCGCTGGATCGCGTTTGCTCCGCCACTCCCACGCATACCCCGCCACCAGGCGAGCGAGCCCCACTTCACCTTCTCGCCACACGATACGCTCATAGAGCTCACCGAGATTCTCGAACAGGAGGAACTCATAATCAGCAAAGGTCCGAGGAGTAGGTGGTTCATGACTCAACATGGCACGCACGTAACCCACATAACCATCACCAGCGCCAACCCTCATCTGAGAGAGGAGCCTGCGATATCTGCCGGTGGCACTTGCAGTTTGCACGAGTTCAGCCTGGAGCTCCGAAGGGAGATCAGCAGGGCGTACACTCTGTGACGGATCAATCATGAGGACCTGGTGCCGACTCTGGGCCCGAACCCAGTCAAGCTGGGTGTAGCCATCATCGTCAGCACCAAAGAGTCGCTCATTGATGGCACCAAATCGACGATTGGCCTGTGCGCTGGACTGATTGGCTCGCTGGCTGAGCCTGTGCGCCTCATCGACGATCAAAAGATCATAGGGATGCTCAGCCTCTCCAACCTCAGTGGCGCTCAACACCATCGTCTCATCGAGCCCCGCCGTCTTGCGAAAGACCTGTCGCACCGAGGCGCGCAGCGACTGCTGGGGGATCACCAATCCGATCCGGATACCGCGCAGAAGTGCCGCGTTGGCCTCGGTCGTGTACTCAGAGAACGCCAGATCCCCTCAGGGTCCTCTCGGTCCCTCATCACCGCGATATCCATCATCAGCTTCATCACGAACACCGCAATGATCGTCTTGCCGGTCCCTGGATCGCCTTGGATAACGAGTGGAACACTCACTGTGGTGGCCAGATCGTTGATGACAGTCTCAAGAATCATCCGGACCGCGAGCTCCTGATCGCTGGTGAGCGACTTATAGGGAGAGAGCTTGTAGAGATCGGTATTCTCGATGTCTCGCACCGGCTTTGACAGCACGCCTTCTTGTTGGAGTACGAGCGCAATCGACTCGAACGTCTCTCGGTAGTCACCTCTGCGGTAGTAGTCTGCATTAACCACCCCATCATTGCGATTTAACACCCGGTATTTTCCGTCACCTGAAAACAGCTGAATTAGGTAGGCCTCGAGATCCAAGCAGGCCGATTTGTTGAACGTATCATCGAGCACGACTCGAACACAGCGAAGTCGGGCCTTCTCTTCCGACTCAAGATGCTGTCCCAGTCGCGACACAACGTTCAAAGACTCGCCAACGTAGACATCATCGTTGTTGTTGAGGGTATAGACCACTGGCCAGTTTCGATGGCGCGAGTCTCTTCCCGACCAGGATGAGATCGAGCCAGGGTCGAGGTCGAGCCGTTCGATGCTAAAGCCGGTCATAGCGAACCGCCCGCCCCTTTGCCTTCTCAACGGGATATTTTGCAGCCGTAATCGCAAGTTTTGCTCTCACAATATCGGTGATCTCGAGTCCAAGACGATCAGCAAGCAAACAACAGTAGGTTATAACGTCAGCAAGTTCCCCTGCTACGGTCTCGCTCGGTGGATCCGATCCCCATTGATAGCACTCGAGCAGCTCTCCTGCCTCGATCGCGATGCTTTTTGCCAGATTCTCAGGAGTGTGAAACTGCCCCCAATCGCGAGCTCTCACAAAGTCACGCAGCTCCTGCATGACTTCTCCATCGATCATTGCATCACTCCGACCCCTACCGTCATCGATCTCCCGCCATTATCAACCACCACCACCTGTACCCCGCTCCCACCGTTCCAATCCCTGTGACAAGCTTCCCGCTCACGCAAAGCTTACCCCATCTATGACCAGGCTTTGGGAGAGATCTGCGCGGCACGCTCGATGACGGGCTCATGACCCAGTCCCCAACCATGCACCTGTCCATCTCGCGCCTATCCCAAACGTCATAGAGACCCCGCCTCCGAGGTCGAATCGCCACACTACGCGAATGACCGTCGACGGCTACGCGGTTCACCGATACGACCACCGACGCCAAGGCAATCTCCTTGGATCGTGCGACATGGAATTGGAATGATCCGCTTTGCAAGAGACCCATCAGGAGACAAACCCACTAGCGAAAGTGAGCAATCAAGGTGTGAGCCTTAGTCTTGCTGGAGCGAGCAACTCTGACAAAGAAGACTGGATGCTCACCCTTGGCCCGGTGTCCAATGAGCCAGTGCGCGGGGCCAAGTGGTGATGGACCACGCCGCTATCATCGCGAACTGTATCAAAACGCACCGTCATCAACTATCGAGGCGATGACACCAGAGAGGGTCATCTACCAGAGGCACGTTTGCTTCGTAGTTTGCCGGGCGAGTTTCCGTGGACAATCACCACCCAACGCTCGAGGTGCGCATGGCGCACCTCCTCCTCACCTGTTCGTGAAGGCGAAGACTGGTCACACCTGAACAATGATCGGTGACACGATGCGATTCCGGCGCGATCGAGTTGTGCCCGTGGAAGCCTCTTTGGGTGAACGACACCGGGGGAACTTGAGACGTTGGTTTCAGAGGTACTCAATATCTCTCTGCACTGATGCAATAGCTAAGCGTTCATCACTTACCAGCAAAAAGGCCATCCTCGGATAGGTGAACCTACACCCTGTCAGGGCGACGCCGAGCATCGGTCTTGTGTAAATCCGAGACTTCGCGCGGCCCAACCGAGACCCGCAGACACAATCAATGAAAGGCTGCACACAAGGCATCTTTCGGTTCGTGCACTCGACCTGCTCGTCGCAGTTCACGAAAGACGTAGGGTCAGGTGACACAAACCTATTCACGCGCGGTCAGCACCACACGATTTCAGTAGGGCGCTTGGAGGTCGGGAAACATCGGGAAGTGCCTGACATTGCGCGTCAACAGCACCGCACCTGTGCGGATGGCGGTGGCGGCGACGGCGAGGTCGGCACTATCGATGGTGTGGTGACTGGGAAGCCAGCCTCGGCCGAGGATACCGGCCTCCTCCGCGATGTCAGCGTCGACGGGGTGCCAGATCAGAGTCGAAAGAAGCGCACACGTATCTTCCTCTTCGGATGGACGCATGCCAGCGAGGATCTCTAGGCGGGTGATTTCGCTCGCGTGCAGTACATCCGCCGACCGCTCGCGCTCCAAGACTGCGCCGGCATCTGGGTAACCGCGAAGATAGTCGATCAGAATCGACGTGCCGATGAGTCTGCTCACAATCTATGTTGTCCCAGACGAGAGCCGGAACGTCGTTGCTCCACCCACTCTGCACCATCGAGCTGATCGCGGTTCCAGGCGCCGAATGCTCGGCGCATGGCCACAAGATCGTCCTCGGCAGAGCGCTCGGAGCCATAGACCTGCTCGACCGCATCCCGAATCAAGGCAGAGAGCGATCGGCCAGTTCGCATTGCGACTTCGTCAAGCGTGCGTCGTTCCTGCTCGGTCAGGGAGATCTGAGTTCTCCACATGATGTAAGCCTACCTCTTAAGGTGTACCTGACTCGTTGATCACGCGCATAGCTCCGACGCGAGCCGACCGTCTTGGTCTCGATCATCCTTCATAACAAGACCAGCGCTCCGACGAATACCCGACTGGCGCCCACCGATTACCTTCTCGAGCCCGTCCCCGCAAACTCATGAGTTCATTCGGATCACCGATCCCCGTCAACTCCCTGATCATCGGAGTCGGTACCACCCTCTCCGACATCCTCGCCCCAATGCGGGGAATAAAGGCACGAGCAAGCTCGATAGATCGCCCGCGTGAGCTCGCTTTATCGCCCAAGAGCTGTACAGATACATGAGCGATTACCTTCGGCATCCTCCACCACCCAGTAGTTCGGTGCTCCGGCATCGCTCACCAGTCTTCCACCTGCCTGGATCACTCCACGAAGGCGATCCTCCGCGTCATCGGCAGGAACCCACACATCAAAGTGCCAACGCTGTTCGAACGTCTGAGGTGGTAGTGCAAGCTCCTCATCAACCTCCCCGGTATCCTGCCACCACAGTGTCGGGGTCTGACCGCTAGGATCAGTAGGCTCACCATTTCGAATCTCAGACCGCAACAGTGCCGCATAAAACGGTGCGAGCTGTGCTCCCAACTGGGTGTCAAGGCCAATCTCGACGAGCGTCACTCCTCGGACATCCGAAGCAATCCCCAATTTGTCAGCCAAGCTCGAAATCTCTCGTGCGAGGCGGAGGTCGCGGGAGGTAATACCGCCAACGTCGTGTGAGAACAGAGTAACGACCACTTCAGAATAGGTCAACACAATGTCAGGATGATGATCCATGACCTCAGCAGCCGCACCGACTTGATTGACAAACGCAAGACCCGCTGCGAAGCTATTGGTGCGAAAACGCGCCCGCAGTTGTTTGTTCAACTGCCTCCAGTCCTTCAGCTCGCCATCTTGTACTTGGTCGGGGCTCAGCAGTTCACGATCTACGGGCGCCATGGATGCCTCCTTTTGTGGAGATGGGGTGGCCTCACCGAATAAGATCCACCGCTGCCTTGCGAGTGTATCACTCCAGAAGTTTGTCCGTGACTCTCGTGTCACTCAAGGTTACCGAACCCGTTCCCCAGGTGGCTCCTATCGCCAATCCGCTCGCGAGGCTTGCCTGCTAGCTCTTGTCCGCCCCCACCTCGACGGAGCGTCCCACGAAGTCTCGGGGCCGAATGGAGATCGTGGCGGCGACAGCACCCACGATCGCCAACAGGCCACTGACGATCAGGAGCTCATTCAACGCGCCGGTATAGGCCGCGTGAATCGCCGTCACCAGCTCACCCCGTACGCGTGGCGCGCTTGCGACGATCGCCTGTCCGATGGTGCCCTGATCGATCGCGCTGGCAATGGCGGCCGAACGGTGCGCGAGACTTGGAGTGAGTGAGAGCGCATGATCGAGATGGTGCAGCAGCGACGAGGTAAAGAGGGTCCCGTAGACGGCGACACCCACCGCGATACCGATCTGGCGCCCGGTGCTATTGGCACCCGATGCCATCCCGGATCTCGCAGGTTTGACCACCCCAACCGCCGTAGAGGCAAGTGGTGGGTTGACGAGTCCACTGCCGATGCCCGCGACCAAGAACCCTGGAATGAGATGGGTCCAGGTTGTCGTTGCACTAAGCCCTGCCATCAGCAGCAATCCCAGCCCAACGAGGGCGAGCCCAGGACCGATCAGCCAACGGACCGGAAGATGGCTGCTCGCACGACCGGCTGCCGTGGCGACGATCAGCGTCGCCCCAGTGAGCAGGAGAAGACGTTCACCGGTACCAAGAGCTGAAAAACCAAGGTCATCCTGGAGATAGAGCACGAGATAGAGCAGCATGGCAAAGAGTGAGGCATTCATCGCAAAGGCCGCCACGAGACCACCATCAAAGGTCGGCACCCGAAAGAGCGATAGATCGAGCATAGGATGGCTCACTCTGATCTCGATCAGGATGAAGGCGACGAACAGAAGAACCGCCAGGACGAGGGAGGCGATCACCGATCCGGAACTCCAGGAGGTCTGGCCGGCTTCGGTGAGACCGTAGACCAGGGATACCATTGCGAGGGTAAAGCTCAAGAACCCCGCCCAATCGGGACGGTGCGACTGATCGCTCCGGTACTCATCGACCTTGACGAGTGTTACGACGATCGCAGCGGCACCCAGGGGTACGTTGACCCAGAAGATCCCACGCCAGCTGATGTCGGTGGTAATCAACCCTCCGAGGATGGGACCGACGCCAGCGGCGAGTCCGGTGATGCCGCCCCAGATGCCAAACGCAACCCCCCGGTCCTTGCCGTGAAAGCTGTTGGCAAGGAGTGAGAGCGATGTTGCAAAGAGAATAGCGCCACCGATCCCCTGCCCTGCCCGTGACAAAATCAGCATCAACGGTGACTGCGCAAGCCCACAAAACGCTGAGCCCAGCGTAAAGATGACCAGCCCAATCAGAAAGACGAGCCGCTGACCGTATCGGTCAGCGAGGGCTCCTGCGGTAAGGAGTGCCGCCGCTAGTGTGAGCGCATAGGCGTCGATCACCCACTCCACATCGGCGAAGTTCGTATGTAGCGCCCGTTCAATCTGGGGGAGTGCCACGATCACGATGGTCAGGTCTAGCAAAAACATAAACGTGGCCACGCAGGCCACGATCAGTGTCCACCACTTTTTATCCATACCAACCAACGTACCCGCTAGTCCTACGATCTTCTATAAGTCCGTAATATTCTGCTATTAACTTCCAAGTGTTACGCTCTTGATTGTGCAAACTGCCCATCTCGACATCCTGGACCGTCGAATCATCCAGGCTCTGAACCTCGATCCACGCGCCTCATTTCGACGGTTTGCAGAGACCCTAGGTGTCTCCGAACAGACCATCGCCCGTCGTTATCGGTCAATGGTCGACAATCAGGTCCTTCGCGTCGTCGCTGAACTCAACTCGCAGCGGATCTCCGAATCCGACTGGGCAATCCGTCTCCGCTGCCTGCCCGGCTCTGCGCCAAAAGTTGCCACCAAGGTAGCGCGAGATCCAGAGGTCTCCTGGGTCCAGGTCGTCTCCGGTGGAACCGAGGTCTTTGCCGCGATCCGCTCTCAACGACGGATCAAAGGAGCGCATCTGCTGCTCGAACAGTTCTCTGGCAGCCGCCAGGTCGTGGACGCAAGGGCCTACTGCCTCTTGCACGAATACAGCAATGATGTGTTCTCTCCATTGGGGGCAGACTGGCTCACCCCAGAGGAGATCAATCGATTGCGCCAAGACCCCGCAGCGCTCTCGGAGGTGGACCGAAGCCTCACCGTGCTTCACGAAGCCGACTGGCCGCTGATCCGAGCGTTAGGCGAAGATGGTCGAGCGACCTATCGTCAACTCGCTGAAGCCACCCACTGGCATGAGTCAACGGTACGACGGCGTGTTGAGGATCTTGTTCGAGCAGGGGTGCTCTCCTTCCACGTCGACCTTGAAAACGATGCGATTGGGATGGGCGCACCTGCCCTTCTGTGGATGTCGGTGTCCGTATCGAAGCTTGCTGAGGTCGGAGAGACACTCGCGAGCCATCAGGCAATCCCCTTTGTCGCAGCCACTACCGGTTCAACGAACCTGCTAGCAATGGTGCTTTGCCGCAACGAAGCAGTGTTGTATGGGTATCTCACAAAAGAGTTGGCGGATCTGGAAGGGATCCTGCACTTGGAGGTCGCCCCCATCATGCACACGGTGAAACACTACTCTATGATCACGCAGATCAATGCGAATCCACAAGACGACTCTTCGCACGCTGCTGGTCCCGATGAGGGCCTCGCCATCTCCCCAGGATTCGATAACAAAGAGACTTAAGGACTCGACAGGGACTGTGGAAAACCCAAGGCTGTCAGGCCAGCCGACCCAGGGGCGCATGCGACTTCGTCGCAGCTTTGCATGGCATCTCACAACAATCGCCTTGAGTTGACCCGCCCGAAGGTCCGCCTAAACAGCCCTGTCGCGCGCTCTATCTAGATTCATCCCCTCAGATGATCCGCATCGAATACCAGATGAACGACTGGAGACAATTTCAGGAGGCACGCTTCAGAAGAACAGGTACCCGGTTCAGAGTACGTCATCGCAGGTGATCAGATACACGGAGAATGATAAGACCGCCAGTGCGAGGGCCGAGAGTCCCGGAGTTACACAAACGACCAAGCGCGACGAACGCCGGTGCAGTACCGTAGTCAGCTACGGCCCAGTTAGCTACGGCCCTAGTGCGGACATGGGAATGACCGCTACCCCGTCAGATCGCATATAGCTGTAACCCGCTGGTACAATCACCCCGAGCATGCTCGGTTCACCAGTCAAGGCGGTATCGATCTTCCTTGCAAACCTGAGGAGCGATACGGCTCCCTCATCAATTCGCCCAGCGCCAAGCTTTACTTCGAAGGCCGCCCAGCGGCCATCACGCAACTGCACGATCGCGTCCACTTCTTGGCCTCCCTTGTCTCGATAGTGAAAAACCTCTCCGTCAAGGGACTGTGAGAGTACGCGCAGATCGCGAACGACTAACGACTCGAACAAGAGCCCTAGAGTTTGGAGTTCCTTGACTAGTCTCTCGGCAGTAGCTCCAAGCGCAGCCACGGCAAGCGAGGGGTCGACAAAGTGGCGTTTGGGTGAACGACGGAGCGTTGTACGCGAACGAAGGTGAGGCGACCAGGCCGGTTGACTCTCAATCACCATGAGCCGTTCAAGCGCGTCAAGATAATCAACGACCGTATTATGAGCCAATGAACCAGACTCCCCTCCGGCATCGGAACCCAAAACTTCAAGGGTGGCTTCGGTAGCGACATTGCGCGCCAACGAACGCAAGAGTCGCCAAAGACGTCCGGGGTCTCGATGTCCACCTGCCACCCGTTGGACATCCACATGACAGATATTGTCAAGATAGTCACGCACTGAACGAGCAGCGGCGCGCGACGTTAGCTCAAGATGCCGAGGCCAACCGCCGCGCACCAGGAGATCAGCCAGCTTCGCAAGCGAGAGTTCGCGTTGGCCAGATTTTGGAGACTCTCCTTCCATGAGTTGCTCGAGAGAGACCAGACCGGTGCTATACCCCATCTCAAACAATGTCATGGGCCGCATTTTCAAGATAGAGAAACGACCAGCCCCGCTGTGTCGACTCGACTCATCATTTGGAACTGATGATCCAGTAAGTATGAACTGACCGGATGTCTTGCGCTGATCAACCATACGGCGCACCTCATTCCAGATGCTTGGCGACTCCTGCCACTCGTCGATCAGTCTCGGGGTGGGACCATCAAGCACCAGCGACGGATCGACGCTTAGAGCTCGCTTTGCCTCCAGGTCGACATCAAGCATCACCCAACTCTTAGCTATTCTGAGAGCAGTCTCGGTCTTGCCACATGCCTTAGGCCCTTCGATCAGCACTGCACCGGACGCCTCCATGCGTTCTACCAGCTCGCGATCGACAACCCTATCTTTGTACATCATCTCTGACTCCGCTTCAAAGGTCTGTGCGAAGTCTAGGAGACAAACTGATAGGTTCAGCCACTAGTTCCTGATTGGTTTGGCCACTAGTTGCTGATTGGTTTGGCCACTAGTTGCTGATCGCTTTGGCTATTGGATATTGATCGATTTGTCCGTCATGCAATGGTCATTTTGGCCACAAAGAAAGTCAGCCACGGTACCGCTTGACAATAGCGCGATTGGCCCAAAATGCCCTGGGATACGATGGGGGAACATCCGGAGATCCATACCGCAGACTCGCTTGGGCACCCGCGAAGCTAGCTGTTATTGTGATCACCTACGATTTCTTGTGGGATCATCATCTCCCCATTGGTAAACCAGACCGAGAATCTGCACCCAACCAGGTCACTGACCTGAAAATCTTCCTCCACGCTTATCAGTAGGCTGGAGTGGCGAAAGTGTGGCGCTACGACTGGAGACGGCTTAGGTAACAAGTGACCGTTAACAGATGGCGCTCCTCGTCTATGAGGCGCACCATGCAGGGATACCTGGCACAGCAATAATGCAGTTCCGAGAAAGCTGCGCTGGATCGAAGCTGCCGAGTGCCTCTTAATGGAACCGTTAGGAAACGAGCAGCTCCCGAAGGTTGGTTTAGCCAGCCTTCTCTACCGGCAAGTTGGTCTGTACAGCTTGGGGCGTCTTTGAATGCTCCCTCACAAAATCGGGTGCCACAAGGGCTCCATGTGCTTAGCTTGAACGAGGGATCCACCAAAGCTATGGCTGGTGGCTCCAAGTTCATGGCTAACCATGATGACCAGATATCAACAGACCAGCGAACAGTTAGCGATTTCATGGTAGTCCATTCCATCGCCTCGCAAGACCGCTAAGCGGCTTGCTCCGGGGCACCTGC
>NZ_DAHXOI010000029.1 GCF_027364955.1 Ferrimicrobium sp. | reverse complement strand
CATTGCCTCGTCCTTGACCAGAGCGCGAATCTGGGGAGCACGCAGTGCGGTGATGAAGTCGACCTGTTGGGGGTTAAGGTCCTCTCTCAGGCGTGCCTGGGTCAGGAGTCCCCGGTCACCGACGAGGGCTACCTTTGAGAGTGAGAAGCGAGTCTTTAACTTCTCGATCTGTTTGGCAATCGTCGTTGGTTCCCCGGTATTGCCGGGAAAGACTTCAATCGCTACAGGGATTCCCTCCTTGGTAGCGAGAAGCCCATAGACGATCTGGAGTCTTCCCCTCACCCCATCCTTTGGGTGACCCCGTTTACCAAGTGGGCAGGTCTTTCCCTCAAAGGCAGCCGATGACATGTCATAGAGGACCAACATTCCGTTCTGGAGGTGCTCTTTGGCAAGTTGATCCTCGATATGTGCTTGCTTGGGACCTAGCCAGTCCATGGCATGGTAGAGGTCATCTTCATCAATTGCCGAGACTGAGAGCACCTCACCGAGTGAACTCGTCGCCGTCTCTGCTCGTAGTCCCCTCGCACAGGCGAGCTTTGAGGAGGGACGAATCACCTGGGAGATGATCATCGCAAGGACGAGATCACGTTGTCTTGAGGGAACAGGATCGATGAGGGTATCAAGGCCAAGGTTACGGATGGTTCCAAGAACCGCGGCCACATGGCCATGGGGAAGACTCCGGGTGATCTCAAAGCTCTCGCCCAGATCTGCCTTTGGGGGTTGGTTCGCCAAGACCGATCGAAGTGCTTGGATCTTCTCAGGTGACCAGTGGCTCAAGTTAGCGAGCGTCCGGGTCTTTACCTTCCCATTCTCGCGGTAGCTCTCTCGTAACAGCATGGCCGGCGGGGAGTTACGATTGGGAACCTTGGCCACATACATGCGTACTATTCTAGATCACTACCGCATATGTGTCAAAGCCATGAGCAACAAATCTCACTCATTCCTGAGAATACATGCCTACACTTCTGACCCACCCAGACAACAATCCCCTCATAGGGGGTCACTTTGGGGGTAGAAGAGGGGTGGTTTGGGGGGAACTACGGTTTAGCGCTGACGATCGACCAGTGCTACCAACCGCTAGTGCTGATAGCGCATCAACTGCCGATGTTCAAGCGTCCAGCTCGGCTACAGGAAGTGCCGGCTTGAGACCTCATTGACAAAGACGTTCGCCTCGGCCGCGATGAGTCCGCCAACGCCTTTTTGACCACCGACGATCATGAGGCCGTTATCCCAGCGGCGACTCTCTATCATCATCCCACTCTGGGGGTGATAGAGGTTGACCTGGATCGAATAGGAACCCACGGCCAGCGGTAGGGAGCTGAACTGCACCACGGCCTCCACCGTCCCACGGACGATCACCGGCTCCATCTCCATCTCCCGGGTATGGGCACGGATCAGCGCCACACCAGCAGGGCTATAGAAGAGCACCTCGATATGACAGGAACCCGCGAGCGATGCGACGTCTTCGATCACGATCGCCAGCTCCACCTGGCTCATCGCCGCCAGTTCAACACCCCGATCGGCATCGACACCGTTGATCATCATAGAGCTGAGATGGATGTCGCGGCTGATAGCCGCCTCGAGGCGGTGATCTTCGGTGCTTGGATCATGGTTCAGGCCAGAACCCGAGAGCTGGAACTTCTGGAGCAGCGCGACCGCCTCGGCCGTCGGACCCTGACCGACAAGCCGGCCGTGATCAAGGACGAAAGCGGTGGAGCAGACCGCGCGAACGAGGTCCGGCGAGTGTGACACGAAGATGATCGTCCGACCCTCCTCCTGAAACTCACGAATTTTTGCCAAGCACTTGAGCTGGAAATTGGCGTCTCCCACCGCGAGCACCTCATCGACGAGGAGAATGTCGGGATCCATATTGACAGCCACGGCGAAACCAAGGCGTGCGTACATCCCTGAGGAGTAGAACTTGACTTGGTTTTCGATAAAGCCGCCCAACTCCGAGAACTCGACAATCGCATCAAAGCGTGCATCAACCTCTTTACGAGACAGGCCCATGAGCGCGGCGTTGAGATAGATGTTCGCCCGTCCAGAGAGATCTGGATGGAATCCAGCCCCAAGCTCCAACATCGCCGCAATGCGACCACGAATCCGAATCTCACCCGCCGAGGGTGTCAAAATGCCAGCGATGCACTTAAGCAGCGTTGACTTGCCAGAGCCATTGTGACCGAGCAAGCCAAGGGTTACCCCCTGCTCGACCTCAAAACTGATATCCGAGAGTGCCGGAAAGACCTCGTGGGGCACCTTGCCCAAATGAATAGCCTTCTCCTTGAGGGAGGTGTACTTCTCCTGAAAGAGTCGGAAGGTCTTCGAGACCGACACTACTTCGACTGCAGTTGACACTACAACTCCTCTGCAAAGTTTCCTTCCAGGCGACCGAAAATATAGACAGAGACCAGGAAGAAGATAAAACTCAGAACGATGATGGTCCCAAGGACCGCCAAGTACCACATGGGACCATAGCTAGGAAGGATATGGACAATCGACCCATTGGTGCCAAGCGGGTTCGCTTTCACATAGAAGGCTCGTTGAAAAGTAAGTGCCACCGGTGTCGTCGGATTAGCTAGATAAAGCCAGGTCAAACCATGTGCCTTCAACTGTTTGGAGAGTTCCATGAACGGATAGACCACCGGTGTCGCCCAGAACCAAGCCTGCAGCAGAATCTCCATGAGGTGCTGCATGTCCCGAAGGTAGACATTGATCCCCGACAACAACACCGCCAACGCCGAGGCAAACATCAACAACGCAAGCAGCGCAATGGGCACGAGCCACACGAAATGCGGACTCGGCGCAACCCGAAAGACGACGAGAAAGATCGCCAACACCACCGTCTGGAAGAGAAAGAAGATAAAGGCAGAGCCAACCGAAGCGAGTGCCAGGATCTCCCGAGGGAACGAGACCTTTTTCACCAATCCGCTGTTGTTGACGACCGAGCCCGTTGCACCGAGGACGCCAGACTGGAACAGATTCCAAGCCAAGAGCCCCGTGGCCAGGTAGATCGCAAACAACGGGATACCGTTCTTCAGGATCTTTTGGAACACGATGTAATAGATCAGGATGAACATCGCCGGATTCAGGAGACTCCAGATGAATCCCAGCGCCGAGTCCTTGTACTTGACCTTGATCTCCTTGGCGACGAGGTCCTTTAACAGATCGCGATATCTCCAGATATTGACGATCCGCTGCGGGACCGTCATCGAAGGACGAACGAGATGAATCGGCAGCTCCCGATCTCGCTGATAACCCGAGGGTTCAGGCACCGGTCCGGAGTGGTCGGTCTTCACTAGGAGTCGGACCCGCTCGCAGGGGCACCGTAGGAGTTCGTTCGGATCACCTGATCGATAAAACCATACTCCTGCGCCTCATCGGCGGTAAACCAACGGTCGCGCTCGGAGTCCGCCTGAATCTTCTCCACCGGCTGGCCGGTGTGGAAGGAGATACGCTCCGCAAGCTGGCGCTTTAGATACATGATCTGCTCTGCCTGGATGGCGATATCGGCTGCTTGGCCCTGCATCTGTGCCAACGGCTGATGCATGAGGATGCGAGCGTGTGGCAAGGCGAATCGCTTGCCATGGGCCCCTGCGCAGAGCAAGAACTGACCCATCGAAGCAGCCATACCGATCGTGATCGTCGAGACGTCACAGCTCACATACTGCATGGTGTCGTAGATGGCGAGGCCATCATAGATCGATCCGCCAGGAGAGTTGATGATGAAAGAGATATCTCTCTCAGCGTCCTCAGCAGCAAGCAGCAGGAGTTGAGCACAGATCGCGTTGGCCGTCAGCTGATTGACCTCCGCTCCCAAGAAAACAATGCGCTCCTTTAAGAGCTGCTGATAGACGTCGCCACCCCGATCGGCGTTAGCAGCATCCTTCAAGTCAGCGATAGAACCGGCAGTGAGGTCAGTATGATCCATGGGATCTAGGTTAATCGGACGAGCGACTGGCAAAGTTCACTCGCACAAGGTAACCCAGCTCATCTTGTCCACAGCCGATGGAACTGATCCCAGCTTTCATCCGCTAGGATCACCACCGAAGCGGGCGTGGCGAAATTGGCAGACGCGCAAGGTTTAGGTCCTTGTGTCGAGAGACGTGGGAGTTCGAGTCTCCCCGCCCGCACCACAACAGCCGATGGGCCCGACCGCGCCGTCAAAGATGACCAACAGCAAAGCCTACGTTCCGGAGTGGTCTGCTCCGAGATCAGCGAGGCCCTCAAGACGTTGTATCAGTGCGGCCAAGGCACGACCTCGGTGTGAGATGCGTCCTTTTTCCTCCCGGGTCATCTGTGCAAAGGATCGGCCATCACCCTCATCGGGGAGAAAGATCGGATCGTACCCAAAGCCATGCCCACCACTTGGCGTATGCGCAATGGTGCCCTGGACCTCGCCCCGAAAGAGCTCCGTCGTTGCCCCTCGTCGGGCCAGCGCAATCACGGTCACGAAGCGTGCCTCCCGGTCCTCGACTCCTTGCAGTTCGCGTAAGAGTCGCTCAATCCGTTCCGCATCAGAATCCCCATAGCGCTTTGAATAGATTCCCGGGACTCCTCCGAGCGCCTCAACCTCGAGTCCAGAGTCCTCGCCGAGGGCGAATGCGCAATCGCTGAGCCCGGCAACTGCCTTGAGCGTAGCATTCTCCTCGAAGGTCGAACCCGTCTCTTCAACCTCACCTCGATCGAGGCGCGCGACTTCATATCCCATTGGCAACAGATCAGCGAGCTCCGCTAACTTGTTGTCGTTACTGGTGACTAAGCCAAGTTTGATGACACTCATCGCATCCTCAAGCGCCTGCGTCATAGGCGGCGAGTGCCTCGTCGCCCAACGCGATCAGCTCCATGATCCCTGACTCGGCGAGTTTAAGAAGGTCAACCAGATGCGTCTTCGAAAACGTCGCCCCTTCAGCGGTGCCCTGTATCTCGACATACTCACCCTCACGGTTCATGACCACATTCATATCGACTTCAGCGGAGGAGTCCTCGCGATAGTCAAGATCCAGCACCGGTTGACCATCGACCATACCAACGGAGATCGCACCAAGTGCGCTCAAGAGAACCCCTGCTCGCACCCGTTCAGCTTGCTCCAAGCGCTTGAGCGCCAGCCGGAGAGCCAGCGAGGCACCGGTGATTGAAGCAGTACGGGTACCGCCATCGGCCTGGATCACATCACAGTCCACCACCAGTTCAATCTCGCCTAACCTACGCAGATCGATCGAAGACCGCAGCGAACGCCCAATGAGCCGCTGTATCTCAACCGTCCTGCCACCCTGCTTCCCCTTTACGGCCTCCCGTGGAGTGCGCTCACGTGTCGCTGCTGGCAACATCGCGTACTCAGCAGTGAGCCATCCGGAACCCTTGCCGCGAAGCCAAGGCGGAACGCGATCCTCCGCCGAGACACTACAGATCACCTTGGTCTTACCTACCTCGATCAGACACGACGCCAGTGCCATCTCGGTGTAGTCCAGCGTGATGGCAACTGCTCGAAGCTCGGATGGATCTCGTTGATCATGACGCTTGGCCACTCGTACACTCCTTTTCATCCTCGGGTCGCCCATGACCCGAGCTTGTAGGTTCTTGTCTGTTGGTCGTGAGCGTCCGTGCCGATGCGAAGGCAATGTCTTCTGGGGCTTGATGCCCCTGCAGGAGACCCTGGGACAGTGCGTCCACATGCACATGTTCGACTGAGTCAAGATCGCCTGCAAAGAGTCGTCTCCCAACCTCCTGGAAATCGACGACCGATCCCGTGCACAAGAACGTTACTGGTTCCACGACCCCTGGCCGTCCCTTGACCTGACCTGCCTCCGTCAACAACTCCCGAACCTCAAAAGCGGTCTCCTCACCACTCGAGATGAGCATCACCCCTTCGCCAAGCACAGCTCGAAACTGCGCGGCGAGGTAGGGATAATGGGTACAGGCGAGGAGCAATGTGTCGACTCCAGCTCTCCTCAGCGGTCGCATAAGGGTGCGCATGCGATCGAGGAGCGCAGGGTCATCGATGGCACCCGCCTCGACATACTCGACAAGCCCGGGACAGGCGATCGCCGTAACCGCCTGATGCGCCAGGCGACGCTGATAGACCCCAGAAGCAATCGTTGCAGCGGTCCCGACGACTCCGACACGAGAGTTCTCTGTCGCCTGGGTCATGGCCCGAACCGCTGCGTCGATCACACCGACGACGGGGACATCGCTCGTCGCCTTGAGTGCTTCGAGCGCAATCGCCGACGCGGTGTTGCAGGCGACGACGACCAACTTGAGCCGATAGCGAGCTCGCAGATACGCAAAAATCTCTAAGGAAAACTGAAGCACTTCAGCAGGTGCCCGATCCCCATATGGGGAACGCTTAGAGTCCCCGAGATAGACAAAGTGCTCCCCAGGGAGCAGATCGCGTAGTCCCTCGAGAATATTGAGCCCACCGAAACCTGAGTCAAAAACCGCGATGACCTCTCTTGGATGAAGGAGTGGATCACCTGGTCCCTCGACATTGGCCCGACTCTCAACGGCTCGCTCACCCATGCGAACCCCATACACCCAAGCGCCTGGGAAGAACGCAGTCCCTTGGAATCGATCCGAGTCCGCCGTAGCCCAAGATACCGAGCTGCTGACGAAGCTGGCTTCGGAACTCGATCAGGTACTCGACCGCCCCGAGCACGCCTCCAAGCGCATAGGCAGCCATCGCCACACGGCCAAGCGCAACCACCCGCGCGCCCAGCGCCAGCGCGCAGAGGGCATCGGTTGGGTGGGCAATCCCACCATCGACCACAAAGTCATGCTCACGAACTTGGGGGGCGAAGAGGGCCAGTGCCTCAGCCGTCGTTGCGAGCAGATCACTCTGTCGCCCACCATGATTGGAGACCCAAGGGGTCACCACTGACATTGGCGGGAGCCCCTGGATCACTTCGAGATCAGCAAGCGAGAGCACCCCCTTGATCATGGGATCGATTCCCCGCCCCTGGCACTGATCGAAAAAGCCTACAAGATCAAGATCGTGCACCTGGTCGATCGCGTCGGGAGTGAAACCATTCCCAAAGGCAGGACCATCCTGATCTTCGGGGGCGAGCACCTCGCGTAGCCGTACGATCGGGGAAAAGTCATGTAGCTGATCACGGTGTCGTGCACCGAGGTAGGGGGTATCGATGGTCAGGGCTGCTGCCCGCACCCCTATCTGTGCACCGGTAGCGAGGAGTTGACGAGCAAAAGCGGGATCCTGGGTCTGGTAGACCTGAAGCCAAAGTTCACCATGCCGTTGGTCACCAAACCCGGCAAGAAGCTCCCGATGAACTGGGCCGAGCCCCTCGATCTCATGAGCTTCGATGCGTCGACCGAGGTCGAACGCCTCCGCAATCGCCGCAAGCCGGCGACTCGATCGAGTGGAGATTGTGTAACCAAATCCTGCCACCCCAGCCGCAAAAGCCAGACCAGGTTCGCCTGCCGGGTTGAGCAAGGACTGAAACGCTACCGGCGCTATCGTCAATGGAGTATCGAGCGTTCGACCTCGAAAGACAACGGCGTCATCCACGCTCGCCGGTCGCTGCAGATAGGTGGGTGCGAGTGCAAACTGCTGCCACGCCCCATAGTTCATCCTCATCAGATGCTGTCGGTCGGCCGCACCGAAGAAGTAGTCAGCCGTCGGCTCGTCGAGGCTGCGGGCCCCCTCGGTAAGCACTTCGCGCGCGAGCCATGGCACCGTCACGACTGGGAACCGGACGACAGCGTCATCGCCTCCCCAATCTGGACCTCGACCACCTGCCCCCCGTTGATCACGAAACAGCGCATCTCTGCGAGTGGGCGCGCGAGGGAGACTACGACATACCACCATGACGGGTCTGGAGCCTGCGCGACATCCGTGGGGGACGGAAAGGCCTCGGAGTTGGTGTGTGAGTGATACACACCAACAACTCGCAACCCTTGGGCAACAGCGGACTCGCGAGCGTGCATAACATCCTGGGGATCTGCCACAAAGACTCGGGCAGAACGAGCCTCGTTCCGAGCCGGAAAGGCCTGTAGCACCCTATGCTCATCGCCAATCAAGAGACCGCATGCCTCGAGCGGGTACTCCTGGATGCAATGCGCTAGGATGATGTCTCGGGTTACGGTTTGCATCTCCACCATCGTGACCAGCGTACCAACCAGAACCCGTCCATCCTTAGATTGTGACTGATAATGCCTCGGAGCACGAAAAAAAAGAAGACACCAGATGCCGCCAGCTTTGGCAACAGAGTCGTGGCCCAGAACCGTCGTGCCCGTCACGACTACGAGATTCTTGAGTCATTCGAGGCCGGAATCGAGCTGGTGGGGGGAGAGGTAAAATCGCTTCGAGCAGGCCGCGTGCAGCTGCGCGATTCCTATGCACGCATCGAGGGCGGCGAGGTCCTCCTGCTCAAGATGAACATCGCGAGCTATGCCCAGGCCACTGGTTTTGGCGCCTTCAGCCCAGAGCGCACTCGGCGCCTCCTTCTCCATCGCTTTGAGATCGACCGACTCACCGGCAAGCTCGAACAGGACCGGCTGGCATTGATTCCGCTGTCGGTCTACTTCAAAAATGGCCTCGCCAAGGTCGAACTCGCCCTCGCCCGCGGACGCACCACCTACGACAAGCGCCATGTACTCCAGGAGCGCGACGCCGCCATGGAGATGAAGAGGCTCCACGCTACCTATCGATGAGGGGCTGCATTCATCTCCCCCGTACAACCGACTAGGATAGAGGGCTGAAAGGGGGTGTACCGGATTCGACTTTGGACGACTTTGTGAGAGAAGCGAGCAGTGCTCTCCGGAGGCACTTTAAAAAGCCGGAAAACAAAATAAATGCCGAACCTTCGTTCGCACTCGCCGCTTAAAACCCGGTGACGTCCCCTCAGGTGGTCGCGTCGACACCTGAATGGGGCGTTATAAACAGACGCTCACTCCTTTCGGCTCTTCTTGAGGCTCTTGGAGGACATCAATCAAGAAAACGGTAGTGAAGTCCGTCGGGTGGCACCACTATCGATCAAAAACCCGACTGCGCTCGGAGAAGAATCATGAAAGCGCCAAGGGACGCGGGTTCGACTCCCGCCACCTCCACGGCACGAGACCGATAGCACTATCGGACCGAACGGAATGGGGCTGCCTGAAAGGGTGGCCCCCTTTCCAGTTACCTGTCACATGGCCGATTCCGCCAGTGTCACATCACTAGAGCAGTCCTGATTGAGCAGTCCTGATTGAGCAGTCCTGATTGAGAGCGGCACCTGGGCACCCTTCATCCTCCGACCAGTCAAGAGGAGGACAAGCCCCCTCATCATCACCACGATCCGGAGGATCCTGACGCCCAGGAATCGACATCGAGCTATGACCCAGCAGACCCAGTGTTGTGGCTCAGGCCATAGACAACACCCATCCTCGCGACTTACTCGGACAATTTTCTCGAACCTGTTACCAAGTGGCGGCCCAAGATCTCGTCGTCCTGATCAAGATCACGCGTCCCTGGTCGAATCAGAGCGCCAAGGACGGACACCTCTCTGTCGTCCACGACGACCGACTGGTTTCGGTATTAGGCAGCGAGGAAACGGCGTACCGCAATGGTGGAACCGAGCGTCCCCACCACGACACCGGCCACCACGATCACGGCGATCGTCTCAATGAGATTGTGGCTCGTCAGGACGAAGCCTTCAAGGAGATGCATGCGAAAGTGCGAAATGGCGTACCCGATGAGCGACTTCACCAGGATCACTACCCCGGTTGCGACCAACGCGCCAATCAAGCCCTGCACCAGCCCTTCAAGCATGAATGGGATCTGTATGAAGGAGTTTGTCGCTCCCACCAAGCGCATCACCGCCACCTCCCTGCGTCGGGAGAAGATCGCCACCCTGATGACGTTCAGGATCAACACCGCAGCTGATACCAACAGTATGATCGCGACAGCCAAGATCACCGTCTGGGCTACATTCGAGACCGTCGTGATGGTGTTGATCGCCGAGAAGTTGTCATTGACCGTATCAACACCCGGTTGCCCCTGAAAGATCGCCGCGACCGCCCTCGTCTCCGCTGGATTCACCAAGGAGACCCGCAAAAACGTGGGCACCGCCGATTCAGGTACCGCGTTCACCAGATCTGGTTGATTCGCCAAGAGCCTCCGAAAATCAGCGTACGCCTGTGCTCGAGGGACATAGGAGAAGCTCTTCACCGCTGGGAGTTGGTGCAGTTGATCCTCGACCGCAGCGAACTCGGTCGGAGAGATCTTCGGCTGGAGGAAGACCAGTAGCTGTACATTCCCCTTCCACTCGGCCGTTGCGGTAGATACTCCCTGCTTGATCAGCAACGCTGAACCCACTAGGGAGAGGGAGATCGCCACAGTGAAGATAGCTGCAAGCGACATCAGCCGGTTGCGCCAGAGATTTGTGCCGGTCTCCGCGGCAAAATACTTGATTGACATTGCCCCTTACACACCCAACCCGTAGACGCCACGAACCTGATCTCGGCTGAGGTGACCATTGTCGATCTCGATCACACGCCGCCGCATGGAGTCGACGATGCCCACGTCATGGGTCGCCATGACCACAGCAGTACCAGTCCGGTTGATGCGCTCGAGGAGGTTCATCACGCCCCAACTGGTATCGGGGTCTAGATTGCCGGTAGGCTCGTCAGCAAGAAGGATCAATGGCCGGTTGACAAAGGCGCGCGCAATCGCCACTCGTTGCTGTTCGCCACCAGAGAGCTGGTGTGGGAAGCGCTCCATCTTGTCCTCAAGACCGACCAGACGAAGGATCTGGGGCACCTGGGTGGCGATGAATCGGTTGGGCTTGCCGATCACCTGGAGAGCGAAGGCCACGTTCTGTGCCACCGTCTTATTGGGAAGTAGACGGAAATCTTGGAAGATGACGCCGACGTTACGGCGAAAGTGGGGAACCTTCCAGTTGGGCATCGTCACCAGATTCTTGCCGGCGACCCAGATGGTACCATCGTCTGGCTTCTCTTCGCGGATCATCAACCGGATCAAGGTCGTCTTACCCGAACCAGATGACCCGATTAAGAAGACGAACTCTCCTCGATCGATCTCAAAGGAGATGTCCCGCACCGCGGAACTACCCTTGGAGTATGATTTGGAGACATTTTCAAACTTGATCACTCAAGAACTCCTTTGCATCGACCGGATCCATACCCGGGGGCACGGACAGCTCGACCGTCTCGACATATCCTAACACCCGAATCATTGCTCCGAGTCTCAATCACTGTCATTTGCTCGACGCCATTCGAGAAACGCCTGGATAAATGGACCAATCCTTCCATCGAGCACCTCCGTCACATTATGATCTTCGTAACCAGAACGATGGTCCTTGACCAATTGATAGGGCGCCAAAACATACGAACGAATCTGGTTGGACCAACTCACCTCGGACTGGGGGCCGCCGATCGCACTCATCTGTGCGCGGAACTCCTCTCGATGGCGTTGCTCAAGCTTGGATACGAGAATCTGCATCGCCCTCGCCTTATTCTGCAACTGGGACCGCTCATTCTGACAGGAGACCACAATCCCAGTCGGCAGATGGGTGATGCGCACCGCTGAGTCGGTCACATTGACGTGCTGTCCACCCGCTCCGGAGGAGCGATAGGTGTCAATTCGCAACTCCTTGTCGTCGATCTCCACCTCGAAGGACTCATCCATGAGCGGTGTCACCTCAAAGGAGGCAAAACTCGTATGGCGTCGGTGCTGGGAGTCGAAGGGTGACATGCGAACGAGCCGATGCACCCCCCGCTCCGCCTGGAGTAACCCATAGGCGTAGCGACCCTTCACGATGAAGGTAGCGGAGAGAATGCCCGCTTCACCACCGGGCGTCACCTCATCAAGCTCGAAGCTGAACCCCGCCTCACCCGCGTAACGCTCATACATGCGCAACATCATCTCCGCCCAGTCCTGGGAATCGGTACCGCCCGCACCAGCATGAATCTCCGCAATCGCGTCACCCTCGTCGAACTCTCCCGATAGGAGGGCCCGAATATCCAGGCTTGCAAGGCGTGCGCTCACCCAGGAGAGGTTCTCCTCAAGTTCATCGGCGAACTCAAGATCACCTTGCTCAAGGAACTCGGCCTGCACTCGCGCATCCGAAAGACGGTGCTCGATGGCCTCGAGCAACGTAACGTCCTCTCGCATCTGGGTGTAGCGGCGCGATACCTGCTGCGCCTGTTCCGGAGAGGACCAGAACTCAGGGGCGGCCATCTCCGCCTCGAGCTCTTGGAGCTGGACCTCAGCATCATCAATCTTGAGATACCGGCGAGCCGCTCCAAGTCGATCCTCAAGCACTCCTAACCGGTCGCTGACGTCACTCACTTGCCGTGACAGTGCTTGTATTTGAGCCCACTGCCACAATAACAGGGATCGTTGCGGCCGATTCGCTCCTCTTCAGACTTGACAAGCGTCGCGTTCACCTCAACATCCTCGATCGGCCGTTCTGCCACCGCCACCGCACTTTGTGCTGCCTGGAACGACTCCAAGAGGTTGACGTCGCCAGGGTCAGTGGCCCCATAATAGGACGCCTGTGCGAGATCAACACCTTGAGTCTCGGGACCAACGACTTGAACCTGGAGCACATAGCGGATGTAGTCATTCTCGATCCGCTTCATCAGCTCCTGGAACATGTCATAACCCTCTTGTTGCCATGCAACCAAGGGGTCCTGCTGTCCCATCGCACGGAGATTGATCCCGTCGCGGAGATAATCCATATCGATGAGATGTTCACGCCAGTGCTGATCGACCACCGAGAGGAGTACCTGGCGCTCGATCTCACGTGCTGGTGCCCCAGGCTCCTCATCCGGTCCCAGCGGAAGACTGGCAGATTTCTCCTGGTAGTACTCCAATGCCTCCGCATGCAACGAGGCAGACACCTGGGATTTTGTCGTCGCCTGATGAAGGTCTTCGACGACGAAGGCGGTCGGCCAATACAACACTACCTGCTCAAGAAGTTCATCGAGGTTCCAGTTGTCCTCATAGTCCGTTGGGAGATAGGTCTCCACCAGTCGGTCAATCACCCGCGACAAGGAAGCGATCGTGAACTCACTGAGATCCTCGCCAGCGAGGATCTCACGGCGGCGCTCGTAGATAACCTTGCGCTGCTCATCCAGGACCTTATCGTACTTGAGAACATCCTTGCGGATGTCGGCGTTTTTGGCCTCCACCGCGGCCTGTGCGCGTTCGATGGCGCGCGAAACCGTCTTGGCTTCGATCGGCTGATCCTCTGGGAAGGCCTTGCTCATGACCCAGTTCACCACGCCACCCCCCGCGAAGAGCCGCATCAGCTCGTCCTCAAGCGAAAGATAGAAACGACTCTCCCCAGGATCGCCTTGGCGACCAGCGCGACCACGAAGCTGATTATCGATACGCCTTGACTCGTGTCGCTCCGACGCGATCACGTAGAGCCCGCCGAGTTGGCGAACCTGTTCGGCCTCTTCGGCACACACTTGGGTGTACTTCTCCCGCGCCTCGGCAAAGTGTTGTTGGCCCTCCTCACTCTCGGGGTCAACACCGTTGTTCATCAGCTCAGAGAGGGCAAGCCGATCCGGATTCCCGCCGAGGAGGATGTCCACGCCACGGCCGGCCATGTTCGTCGCCACGGTCACCCCGTGGAGACGACCAGCCTGGGAGACCACCTCCGCTTCGAGTGCATGCTGCTTGGCGTTGAGTACGGCGTGAGGAATGGATCGAGCGCTGAGCAGCTTGGAGAGGAGTTCAGACTTGGCCACTGAGATCGTGCCAACCAGTACCGGCTGTCCCCGTTCAAATCGGGCCTCGATATCATCGACGACGGCGTTGAACTTCGCCTCTTCGGTCTTGAAGATGAGATCACCGTGGTCAGTACGGATCACGGGCTTGTTGGTGGGAATAGGGACCACGGTCAACTGATACGTCGAGGCGAACTCAGCGGCTTCGGTCTCGGCGGTACCCGTCATCCCAGCAAGCTTCTCGTAGAGACGGAAGTAGTTTTGCAGCGTCACCGTCGCCCAGGTATGGTTCTCCTCTTGGATCCGCACACGCTCCTTGGCCTCCACCGCTTGATGGAGACCGTCGGACCATCGGCGACCCTCAAGGATCCTGCCGGTGAACTCATCAACGATCTTGACCTCACCTCTGTCGACGATGTAGTCCTTGTCCCGCTTATAGAGATCCTTCGCCCGAAGCGCCTGATTGAGCTGATGGAGATAGGTCATGGCAGAGATGTCATAGAGATTCTCGACCCCGAGCGCCTTCTCTACCTTCCCGATCCCCTCCTCGGTGGTCATGACGATCTTCTTTTCTTCATCGACCTCGTAGTCAACCCCCGCTTTGAGGGTACGCGCCACCCCCGCAAACTTGTAGTAGAGTTCGGGGGACTGCGCCGATGGACCCGAAATGATCAACGGCGTACGCGCTTCATCGACCAGAATGGAGTCAACCTCATCGACAATGGCAAAGGCATGGCCGCGTTGCACCATATCGTCGAGGGTGGTCGCCATATTATCGCGCAGGTAATCGAAACCGAGCTCGGTGTTGGTGCCATAGGTCACATCCCGCGCATAGGCCTCACGCTTGAGTTTGGGATCGCTGATGTCGGCGGTCACCCGCCCCACACTGATGCCGAGCCGATCGTAGATCTGGGTCATCCACACCGAGTCACGGGCGGCGAGGTACTCGTTCACCGTCACGAGGTGGACACCTCGCCCGGTCAACGCATTGAGATAGACCGGCAGCGTCGAGACCAGTGTCTTTCCTTCACCCGTCTTCATCTCAGCAATCCATCCAAAATGCAGTGCCATTCCACCCATCAGCTGGACGTCATAATGGCGCTGACCGATGGCACGCTTGGCCGCCTCGCGGACGGTGGCAAACGCCTCGACCAAGAGATCCTCAAGGGTCTCACCTGCATCGAGACGATCCCGGAACTCATCCGTCTTGCCTCTGAGCTCGTCATCGGTCAGCTGCTCGAACTCGGGCTCGAGCTCGTTGATCAGAGGAACGACGTCAGCAAGGCGCTTGACCTTTTTGCCTTCACCTGTTTTTAAAACTCGATCGATTATACCCATATCAACTCCCGGTGGCTCCAAGCACTACAGCAGTCTAGCCTTGGTCCCTCAGGAAGGATCGGCTACCTCAGCCTGATCTATTAATCCAACGGAGCCGTCTCCGCGACGATAGACGACGGCGGAACGCTCGGTCAACGAGTTGATAAAGAGATAGAACGAGTGCGATAGCAGCTCCATGCGGACCGCCGCTGTCTCGGGATCCAGCACCTCAAGCTCGAAGGCCTTGGAACGCACAATCTGGGGCACCTCATCGAGTTGTGAGAGATCCGCAACCTTGTCCGTCCGATGGTGTGGGTGACTGCGCGCCAGGAGACGACCCTTCAGCTTCTCGAGCTGATGTGCCAACTTGTGTTCCGCACGATCAAAGGCGGCCAGCTCATCGTCGGCAGCACCCTTGGCACGAGCCACGGTACTCGCGAGCCGAAGGGTGATCTCCGCATGTACCTTGTCACTCTGGGCCGGATTTTGCGAGCGTTCGAAGAATACCTCTGCGCGGTCGACCTCTCCGAGGTACTTACTGAGGCGATGGACCCGGTCCTCGATCAAAGCCTTGGAATCATCGCTAATCACACAGCCCTTGCAACGGTACTCAACCTGCATCTCATTATCTCCTTCTGCCTGCTGGCTCACTTACCACATCTATCTGCATATCGCGAAGAGAACATCCCACTGGTCACCACCGGTGATCGTCCATCATGGAGATCCTCGTCCGTGGCCCCAGTACGCGCTCCGGTCGGTCCTACTTCGTACCGTCGGTCCACGACGCGAGGTACTCCCGTTGGGCCGCGGTCAGCTCATCGAGCATGACTCCCATGGAGGCGAGTTTGAGCTCTGCAACAGAGGCATCGATCTCACTCGGGACATCATAGACCTGAGCGGTTAACTCACCTCGGTGAGCCACTAGCCACTCTACGCTCAGCGCTTGATTAGCGAAACTCATGTCCATCACCGATGCTGGGTGGCCCTCTGCCGCACTGAGGTTCACCAAACGCCCTTCAGCGATCACCTGGACTCGCCGATCGTTGCCGTCATCACCACGGACAAGAAATTCCTCGACCATCGGGCGAACCATTCGGCGCCGCTCACCAGTCGTCATCTTCGTCAGGCCAGCGAGGTCGATTTCAACGTCGAAGTGGCCCGAGTTTGCTAACACTGCGCCGTCCTTCATCACACGAAAGTGCTCTGGCCGCAGCACGTCACGGTTGCCCGTAACGGTAATGAAGATATCGCCGATCCGTGCCGCCTCAGCCATTGGCATCACTGCAAAGCCATCCATCACCGCTTCGAGCGCCGGCAGCGGCTGGATCTCGGTGACGACGACCTGGGCACCCATGCCACGCGCCCTCGAGGCCACACCCTTGCCGCAGTAGCCGTAACCAGCGATCACCATGACCTTTCCGGCGAGCAACATGTTGGTAGCCCGAATCACTCCGTCAAGGGTCGACTGTCCGGTACCATAGCGGTTGTCAAACATGTGCTTGGTGTTCGCATCGTTGACCGCAACGATGGGGTAGCCAAGCGAGCCCGCCTGTTCCATGGCGCGCAAACGAATCACACCCGTCGTCGTCTCCTCAGTGCCCGCAAAAATACTCGATACCTGCTCTGGACGCTCACGGTGCACGCGTGACACCAGGTCGCAGCCGTCATCCATGGTGACCTGTGGTTTTGCATCGAGCACCGCATCGATGTGAGAGTAGTACGTCTGGGTATCCTCGCCACGTCGAGCAAAAACAGCAATGCCATCGTGCTTGACCAACGAGGCCGCTACATCATCTTGAGTCGAAAGAGGATTCGAGGCCGCGGCGACGACCTCAGCACCGCCGGCTTGGAGCGTTCGTAGAAGATTCGCTGTCTCCGTCGTGATGTGCAGACAGGCCGCGATGGTAATCCCAGCAAGGGGTTTGGTCTTTGCGAACCGATCACGGATCGAAGTGAGGACCGGCATCTGTCCGTCGGCCCAAAGGATCCGCTGACGCCCGGCGTCTGCCTCACTGATATCGCTGATGTCGTACTCCACTGGTTACCTCTCTCTTGGTCCTATTCCTGTTATCACGGTCCTCCCGATAGTCAGGAGGCGACGATTCTTAGCACAACTACGTATGGTGTCATCCACTCTACCCGATGGTGTGGTCGCTACCACGAGCAACCGTGAGAACCAGGGCTTACGTAGCCAGATACGCTCGCGCGCGATCAGCTATTCCGCTGCTGCACCCGCCAGGAAACGTTTGACATTGTCAAGAATCGTGATCGGACCCGGATCGATACCGAGCTGCCCAGCGAGTGAGAGGGCGACATAGTCACCGACAAAGGTCAGATCGAAGAGGTTTGCCAACTCGCCAACACCATGTCCCTCGATCTCGATACAGTGCGCGAGACGAGGACCGATCGTCTTCATTGCGAACTCGTAACGGCGCGCAATCTGGGGGTGTTCATAGTTGTGGCGAAGAATCACCAAAGAGAGATCGCGCGCCAGAAGCTCTGGGTAGGCGTCGAATCCCGCCAATTCGTTATGGCAGGCCTCAGGATAGACCGAGGAGAACGCCGGTGCCTTCGCATTCTCGTTGATCTGGGCCTTCCAGCGCATCGCCGCAACCTGGCCGAGTGGACCAGAGGAGACGATAATCGGGATGGTGCCCTTCAATTCGGCGGCGATCGCGCCGGCCATCGAATCAGGGGCGTCGAGTTCGTCGCGTCGCTCCTTGAGCCGCGTGATAGCGAGGTTGATCCAACCCGTTGCGCCTTTGAAGAGTCCAACCTGATCAAGAATGCCAAGTACCGATACCGACAGTGCGCCAAAAGCCGCTCGTGGCTGGGGAATGCGCCCGTCGACACTAACGACGCAGCATCCCCGCTCCTCCACCAACCGTGCGAGTTCACCACCGGAGGTCACAGCAACACACTTTGCCCCGTGATCGATCGCATGAGCAACCACCTCAAGCGTCTCCTCGGTATTGCCCGAGAAGGAGACGGCGATCACCAGCGAGTGTGGGCCGACGTAGCTCGGAAGCTCATATCCTTTGACAATCGTGATCGGGATTGCCATGAACGGAGCCGCGGCGGCGAGTGCGACATCTCCTGCGATCCCGCTCCCTCCCATCCCGACGACCACGACGTGTTCGATGTGGTCTTTGTTGGGCAGATCGCACACCGAAGCGACCTGGGAGAGTGCTGCTTCCATCTGTTCGGGGAGCATCCGTGTGGCCTCCCACATGCCTTGTGAATCGACGTACACTTACGAATCTTCTCCTTCAGTCTGCGGTGATTTGTCAGACGCAAGCTCCAAGAGCCGAACGTGCTCCTTGTCGTCGACGAGTTCGGCCTCCTCAATCAGGAGAATAGGGATATCATCCTCAATACGATATTTGCGTTTGAGGCGTGGGTTGTAGAGCGCACTTTCGCTCGCAAGATAGAGCAGCGGCTCATGATCGACCGGGCAGGCCAAAATCGCCACAAAGTCCGGATCTAGGGTCATCGAATCACCTCCGAATCCGCTTTTGCCACAACGGCAAGAACTTCATGCGATCGCCGCGACACCTCATCATCCGTTGGCGCCTCAAGATTGAGACGCAACAGCGGCTCGGTGTTGGAGGGTCGAAGATTGAACCACCAATCACCAAAATCAAGCGTTAACCCATCGAGGTGATCGACTACCGCCCGCCCCTGATAGGCGTTCTCAACAAACGCAAGGACGGCCAAGGTGTCTTGGACCTTGGTGTTCACCTCACCAGAGTCGGAGTAGCGCTCCAGCGAACCCCGCATCTCCGACAAGGATGACCCCTTGATGGCGATCTCCTCGAGGACCGTCAAGGCCGCGATCATTCCCGAATCGGCACGATAGTTATCGCGGAAATAATAATGGCCAGAGTGTTCGCCCCCAAAAATAGCGCCAGTGCGAGCCATCTCCGCCTTGATAAACGAGTGGCCAACACGAGTTCGGATGGCGGTTCCACCAGCCTGTGTGATCACCTCAGGCACCGCCTTCGAACAGATCAAGTTATACAGAATCGTCTCGCCTGGAAAGCGACTGAGAATTCTGCGTGCGATCAGTGCCGTCGTCGTCGATCCCGAGACTGGGGCGGCCTTATCGTCGACCAGAAAAACGCGGTCAGCATCGCCATCAAAGGCTAACCCAACATCAGCTCCCATCGATAGAACCTTGGCCCTGAGATCGACAAGATTCTCTGGCTGGATTGGGTCAGCCGGATGGTTGGGGAATGAGCCATCGAGTTCGCCGTACATCACCTCAAGGCTGACGCCAAGATCATGAAAAACCGGCCCAACGATCAAACCGCCCATGCCGTTTGCGGTATCTGCAACGACTCTGAGGCCACGGAGCTTCGTGACATCGACAAAGGCGCGCACGTGGGCGACGTACTCATCGAGCATCGATCGTCGCTCGCACGTTCCTTGCACTGCACGGACAGGAACAGTGGTTGCAAGGTACTTGGTGGCAAGCTCTTGCACCTCCACCAAACCACTCTCTGCGCCCACAGGGCTCGCGCCAGCCCGACAAAACTTGATACCGTTATAGTTTCCCGGGTTGTGCGACGCAGTGATCATCACCCCAGGAAGATCGAGCCTGCCACTCGCAAAATAGAGGAGATCAGTTGAGGCGAGTCCCACATCGATCACATCTACTCCCGAGGCGTTCAAACCTTCGACCAACGCAGACTTGAGCGCATCGGACGAGAGCCGCATGTCGTAGCCGACGATCACTCGATCGGCGGCAACAACCTGGGCGAAGGCCGCACCAATCGCCCGTGCCCAATCGACATTCAGTTCGTCTGGTACGATCCCCCGAACATCATAGGCCTTGAAAATATCGCTCATCAGCCGGATTCACCCTCTTTCGCTACGACGACCGTTCAAACGCATGAACTCGCCATCACAGCTGTGTGGCGGGACCAAACCAGTGCAGTCTAGCCAACCCGCCGACCTACTAACCACTGGCGATCCTAGCAGAGAACGATGGCTGACGGTGATTGTCAACGGCCGGTGCTCGGGATCCACCACGGATGTTGATGACGAGCCAAGCCGCGCACCGCAGCCATGCTTCCCAAGCTGGGCTTCAGCCGTCGTTCGTACGAGCAAGCATGCTACGAGGCAGTTTTAGCGGGCCTTCCGCTCTTTCTTCGGTTGCCCGAACGTGCGCTCGTGGCCGCCAACTCTACGACTTCGCCAACTTGGGCCGCGAACCCATCGCGACGCCACCATCGGCTGCCGCAGGCGGCACAGCTCACTAACACCACCTCGTGATCACCGACACCAAGCTCGATGATGACGAGCTCTTTCTCGCGACAGACAGGGCACAACGCATCCACCCGACTCCTCCTCCACCCATGCTTTGAGGCTCTAGCGGGCCTCAGAGGTAAGTTGTCGGATCATTTTTTCCAAAACTTAAACATTTGATGAAACACTTCTTCCCAGGTGAAGGGGTACTTTCTGGTGAAACTTCATCACAACTTCGCCCTGTAGCTATCCTCTGTCAACCCTGAGGGGCAACCGGTGAACGTTCCATGCGTCTCCAAGGCCGCTTGACGAGCTAGTTCACTCACGCAACGATTACCGCTAGCACTGACATCAGAGCACTTCAAACAAGGTTTCTTGGAGATGGCTACATCGAACCCCTCCTTTCACGCAGCAGCATGCTCGGTAGCGGACCGCAGCGGCACCAGTCAAGACAGTGCCAGCTCCTCGTTACCTGGAAGCATGCGTGTTCTTCGCTCCTTACCTCTCACAGGAGTAGCACCTCGTATTGGATAGAGGTAACCACAGTCAGCACAAGCGATCCCGCGCACCTGGGCGACCTTGCGCTGGGAAAGAGAGCCTATCTGCGCTGGAGCATCCTGACATCGGCCATCATCACGATACGGTGTTCTGGTCCAGAGATGCCATAGCCCGTTCAAGATACAGTTAGCGATTTCATGGTAGTCCATTCCATCGCCTCGCAAGACCACTAAGCGGCTTGCTCCGGGGCACCTGCAAT
>NZ_DAHXOI010000028.1 GCF_027364955.1 Ferrimicrobium sp. | reverse complement strand
TAGGGGGTGGCAGATTTCAGCGATAACAGGTGGCAAGTTTCAGCGAGAATGGGTGGCAAAGTTAGCGAGAATACACACCCATCAACTACCCCCAGTAACCCCCTCTCATTTTCTCCTCATTTTGGGGGTGGGTTGTTCAGCAGCGTCCTAGCCCCCGTATGGTGTCTACGGTCCCGTCTCGGCCGACCCAGCGTCGCTCTGGCCAAAGGCCCTGAACCCCGAGCATGAAACGGCGCGCGACCTCTTCCTTTAGTACTATCGAAGTCATGCCAAAAGACCCCTGTTCCATCACCATCAGGCCCTTGCGCCAGAGCCTAGCTCTCGCGGCAGCTGTTATCCGTGCAAGGGCGGGCTTGACATGCATCTTCTTTACCACCGACTAGTGAGAAGCTTCGCCAAATCGTTGCGTTCGTGAATAGGGCAAGGCGAGCTAGTGCCTGAAGCTCAACTTGGTCCACCCAAGGACAGGACCCCGGCGCCAGCTGAATGAGGCTTGCCCTGTCGGTGAGCAACCTCTCGTCAGCGGTAATTCACTCCGTCGGCCAAGCACCGGAACCTTTACGCTTAAACCCACTTCCGAGTCGCAGTAGCATCGGGACCGTAGGCTAGCATGACAGGAGTCGTCTCACAAACGCAGTGGACCTGGTACGAGGAGGGGTTTTCCGCTCCCACCATCGAGAACACCGCCGTCTCTTTAGGGTCTCGATCACGAGGGTCACCTTCTACGGTATCGCGTGCATTGTTATCGATGATCGCAACGATGTGCTCATGCGTCTGGGTACACGACAGTCGGCACGCAACGAACTTGGGTTTGTCCGCTAACGACTCCGGTTCTCCCCCCTCATTCTCGGCGAACCCTCGAGGCTCAGGGAGGACGGTCCACAGACTGCGTCGGAGGGTGCTCAGCGATCAGGTCCATGACATCCACATCCGTGCGTTTGTCTCCCTCAGTGGAGTCACCGCAGAGATCCTGTTTGACGGCAGAGGCGCTTTGACGACGAGGGATGTCCAGGCCTCTCCAAGATGGAGTCCACCAAGAGGTCATCGTCAACTGCCACGCGACCGTAATGTTGGAGTGATCCACCTCATCCCCACGCTTCGTCAGCTCGAGGCTACCTGTCCCTTTGCAGATCACAGCAAGACGAGTAGAGTCATTGGCATGGCTCCAGTAGAAGGCGTAGCAACAACGGAACAACGAATAGATGCGGTGCTCGATGCAGTGGTACGAGAGTATCCGCACAAGTTGAGCCAGGAGTTAAACGCTGATTCAGATGTGGCGCCTCCACGGGCAATCAACCCAAGTTTTTTTGGAAGCTACGACTGGCACTCTGCCGTTCACTCGCACTGGACTTTACTACGATCGCTCGGCAACGGACTAACTGGAGCACAGACACAGAGGGTGGTCAAGGTTCTTGATGACCACCTCAATGCGGATCGAATCGTCAAGGAGACTACTTTCTTCGCTAGCCCTGGAGGCAGGGTATCTGAACGGCCGTACGGCTGGGCTTGGCTCGTCGCGTTGTACGCGGAGTGTGACCTGAACTGCGGAGACCGGGCAAACCTTCAACGACAAGATATGGCGACGCGGTGGTGTCAAGCCTTGGACCCCCTCTATGTGTTGTTGCGAGGACGTCTCATCGACTACTTTTCAGGGGTTCTCGCATATCCCATTCGAACTGGGCTCCATGCAAACACGGCGTTCGCCCTCGAGCTGTTGTTGCAATCTGCTAGGTCTATGCGAGATGAAGAGTTGACTGCCGTCATAACTCGCTATACAAACCAGTGGTTTCTAGACGACACGAATATCAACTGGAGGGCCGGCCCGTCGGGTGAGGACTTTCTTGATCCAAACCTCGTGGAAGCGGCTCTTATGGCTGACGTTCTCGATCAGCAACGCTTTGCAGCGTGGATGAAGGCGACGTCTGTGGACGCAGGCATCTTTGGCTGGCAGCCAGCTGAATTTCTGCGCAATCCCTCCGAGCCAGGCGCGGTCCACTTAGAGGGCTTGTTAATGTCTCGTGCCTGGTGTCTCGACGCTATCGCAAATGCCCTCGGACCCGACTCCAGGATTGGTGAGGCTGCGCTTCTTGGTCGCGACGCTCACCTTGATAAAATTGCGAGGATCGATGTTACCGATGGCTTTGCGAGAAGTCACTGGCTACCAACTTTCCTTACCTACCTGAATGAACAGCTGGAGGGTCGCCTTTAACATCTCCCTGGGCTTTGGACCGGCCAGTCCAGTCAATTGGTTCTACCTATAGGCCAACGATAGACAACTCTGAGCAAGTCGCTAGCACTTTGCCTGCGTGAGAGCTGCCGATCCTCAATTTCTAGAAAGCACCTGGGGAGCAGAACCCTGCGCGAACCACCAAGACCCGATTGGTCATGGTGCAACGAACAATACTACACGGGTATTCACAACACAACTCCATTCGAACCAGCTACTACGTTGTGATCGGTACACCGAGTCCGAGTAGCGCACTACTCTATTCTGGCGCGGGGCTTCATCTGCTAGCATGCGAGGCATCGCCTGATAGCAGAAGGTGGCTATGACATGAGTCCACGCATACAAATCGACCTCAACTGCGACATGGGAGAAGGCTTTGGCCCGTATCGCGTGGCCAAAGATGAAGAGCTCTTGGGCTATGTAACGAGCGCCAACATCGCATGCGGCTTCCATGCTGGTGACCCGAGGACAATGGACACCACCGTAGCTCTCGCCGCGTCTCGCGGCGTAGCGATCGGAGCACACGTCTCGTACCCAGACCTGGTGGGGTTCGGTCGGCGCCACCTCCAGCTCAGCCCGCTTGAGCTCATCACCGACGTGACTTACCAGATCGGTGCCTTGCAGGCATTCTGTCAACGTCATGGGACCCGTATGAGCTACATCAAAGCCCACGGTGCCCTCTACAACGACTTGGCGATTGATGCAACGCTATCAAAGGCAATGGCCTCCGCGGTCTTGGAATATGACCCATCGTTACCCGTGTTAACCCTCGCCGGGAGTCCATCTGTCGAGATCCTTGGTGAAGCTGGTGTCACGACGATCTCTGAGGGGTTTGCAGATCGCGCCTACAGCTCGGAGGGTCGGCTGGTATCGCGAACAGTACCAGGGTCTGTCGTAACGGATCCAGCGGTCGTCTCCGCAAGAGGGTTGGCCCTCGCGTCTCATCAACCAATTAACGACATAGACGGGGCCCCAATTATTGTCGACTGCCAATCCATCTGCATCCACAGTGACAGTCCCGGGGCCTTAACACTCGCCACAGCGATACGAGCAACCCTGGAGGATGCGAACGTACTCGTCACCTCATTCCGGTAACAACAGACCATCAACCCATCCTCCAATTAGGACACTCGACTCCGCTTCGGCATCTCCGTGGAAGGTCAACTGATCCACTCCGACTCCGCGGAGCGCAACCAAACAGGCAGAGGGGAGAGCTCAGGCTGGGTGTTCTCGCACACACCAGGTCAAGACATCGTCAAACTCGCGAAGTGGCACCGAGCAACAGTAGTCTGGGGCAATGACGTACATCTCGACTGCATCGCTCTAATGCTTCGCATCCTTCCATCTGGACCGAGGGCGTTCCTGGTCGAGGTCGAGAACGACTCACAGGTTCTGTCGCTGCTCAACGAAGTAGCCAATCGTGCCACCACAAGTTGGATCAAGCACGTTGTCGACATTGTACCCGGAGAACGCACGGTGCTATTCGATGGTGTCGCAGACCTCAACGCCGCCCAGGCAGACGTGCAATCCTGGCAACTTCAAGTTGGCCAAGCTGGACCAGGGATGACCGTAGAGGTGGAGTGTCGCTACGACGGCCCAGACCTCGACAGGGTCGCAGAGTTGTGGCAGATGTCGAGCGAGGACGTAGTGAACTATCACTCTCGACTTCTCCATCGAGTTGTGTTTTGTGGATTTGCTCCTGGATTTGCTTACATCCGGAGCTTAGACGAAAACCACATGGTACCTCGTCGAGCTTCCCCAAGGCCGAATGTGGCCGCCGGTAGCGTCGGGCTTGCTCGTTCCTACACTGGCATCTACCCCCGTCCTTCTCCCGGGGGCTGGCAGTTGATCGGTCGTAGCGACACCCGCATCTGGGACGAGAAGCGAGAACCCCCGGCGCTTCTCACCCCGGGTACGCGCGTCACATTCATCCCGATCTGAGACGGTGTAGCTAATGGCGGACAAACTACGTTTTGCCACCGTTGCGCGCCCTGGAGCGCTCACGACGTTTCAAGACTCTGGACGACCGGGGCTCGCCCATCTTGGGGTACCTCGCTCCGGTGCCTTAGACATCAAGAGTTACCTCCTCGCCAACCGCCTGGTTGGCAATCAAGCAGGAACCACAGTACTTGAGACCACCTTCGATGGCGTCTCACTTTCCTTTTCGTCGGCCGTCTTAGTCGCGGTAACCGGCGCGTTGGCTGACGTCATGGTGAATGGTCAACCAGTCGGATGGAGCATGCCAATATACGTACCAGAAGGGGCGCATCTCGATGTCGGCGCCGCAAAGGTCGGCTTACGTAGCTACGTGGCGGTAGCAGGTGGCTTTCAAGTAGCGCCGGTCCTCGGCAGCCGCTCACGGGACCTGCTTTCTGGGCTTGGTCCATCTCCGCTAGTGGCCAACGAGCTGATTGCGATCGGCCCAGGCTCATCAAGCGCGCCCGCCATAGATTTTGCACCCTATCTCCCTCTTGGCGATTCTCTACCGCTCACAGTTCATCCTGGACCCCGCCGTAACTGGCTAACCAAGAAGGCAGAGCACGACCTCTTTAGCCAGCGATACCAAGTCCTACCCGAAAGCAATCGGATAGCTCTTCGCTTCAAGGGCTCTCCAATCGAACGACACTACCACGAGGAACTTCCCAGTGAGGCAGTGGTATGGGGTGCGCTAGAACTGCTGCCAACGGGAGAAGTCATAGTCTTTCTAGCCGACCACCCTACCACCGGAGGTTATCCGGTGGTAGGCGTCATCGACGAAACCTCGGCTAGCCTATGCGCCCAGCTGCGTTCCGGAGACCAAGTACGCTTCGCACGGGCTCGTTCATGGAGAACCTTCGAAGGCTAAATCTCTTGCATATTCACCTCCCCTCTCCAGCAACGTGTACCCTGGCCTGGGTAACAGAAGCCAGTTATAAGCGAGTTGCCGTTACACGCTCCTAGTCTTCGCATCGCTGGACAGGGAAGAGTGGCTTACTTCTGCAAGTACCAGTCCTGAGCATTGAGTTCTCGGCATGGACTTCGAACGACATCTGGACTTGCACGCCAAATGAGACACCGAACCCCCGCCTACCTATGCAGCTGGTAGCGCATCCGCATACCCGAACACAAGTCTGCAAACGATCATGAAGTCCGAGTGATGGGACCTCCGGTTCTGCCACGCAGAACCAAACAACGATTGCAGAACTTGCATCCTCTCGTGTATCAAAGGGCAGCTCGGCAGACGAGCTCTTTCTTGAGCGATACCCACGATGATTCAGCAATGGCAAGACATGCCATTTAACCGGCTAATGCTCACTTTCCCAACAGAGTTGGGGCATTGGTCAAACCCTCGGTTGTACAGCAAATCGAGGTTCCATGCAGGTTCTTGCCCAATAGCGACCTTCCAAAACGATGCCCAGGTTGTCCTTTATCTCCATTGAGTTAGTCTTCTTCGCTGACCCTGGGTCGAAATTGGGTCGCCACTGAAACCTCCCGTGGCATCTGTTATGTCCGGCAGCGATAGCAAGTCTGGAGAATAATGATCGCTTTGTCCATGACCTGGTAGACGAGGCGGTGCTCCTCCGTGATGGGGCGAGACCAAGAATGGTTGATCCTGTATCTGAGGTGTTCAGGCTTTCCAATTCCAAAGGCTGGGTCCCGGACCATGTCGTCGATCAGACGGTTGATTCACGTGCGCAACGTGCGATCCGTGCGCGACCAGTGTATAACGTCTTCCCAACCCCAAGGGGTGAAGACGAGCCCCAATCTCGGCCAAACTGGTGCTTGATCACCTCGCCTCGGACTCCGGCGTCTGCCGCATCAAGGAGCTAACGAGCGTTGGCAGGCGAACGGCAACGATATGCCGTCTCTTGCCAGGCGTCGTATTCGTCAGGCGTCATCTATGCGGCGTTCCCATGCTTTGAGGAAATCTCACTACCAGTCCAATCATCATTAACACGCTCGATCAGCCGAAACAATCCCCAACGAGCGTCAACTGCCATGCATAGCCATCTGGAGTGATCCACGTCATCAACTCTGTCTTCGGCCTGTGGTACCCCTCGCACTCCCCTTCTTCCGTTGAACCCGTACGGCTAAAGACCTTGCCTTGCTCCATGACACGTGGGCTCATCGAGAACCATCAACGTTGTGGCACTCCAGTGCAGAGGACATCTGAGTATCTTGGAGGCCCGCCGCTTGCAATGCAATCCTTGCGCGAGAAGGAAGGCTACAAACAAGGTCGATGGCACCCTGACCGCGAAAGAACTGATATCGCTTGACATCCAGGGACTCTCGCGGTTGGGGCATGCGCCCACTGACTACTGCATGGTCAACCTCGGGCACCCTAATCCCCTTTCGGGTTTACCCAAATTTCGACAGCGCATTGACCGCCATGCAGTTGATTCGGGTATATCAAATGGTAAGTCGTGAACGTCACGACATGCTCTCTTACGTCAGCAGATGCCCCCTTATTCCTCCTTCATGTTATCACAGCTAAGTTGCAGGCTTCGACGGGTTAGGGGCGCACCCACTCGGGACATCTATCCTAAAGTCTGCTAGAAGCAACCCAACGTCGAGATAGAGGCGGGGGGATGTGGCTCGTTGAGAAGACTGACGTTTGGGAGCTTCGGGTCGCTATTGGGGGAGACTTAAAATAATCAAGTCAAGTACCACTCCGTTCGCCTTTACAGCACCAAGGGTGCCGGCGACGGGGGTGTTGGAGAGCCGGTGGATCTCGAAGTTGGGCACGCTTGTATCCCGAATGCGCTCCCATTCGAGGCTGGCCTTTGTGCTGCCAGCAGTCACTCTTGCTGGTTGCGGCCAAGTGGGCACAAGCTCTCGTAGCACGTCCAACTCTTCGACTTCCAAGACGACGGTTCCTTCTCAACCAACAACGCCCGTGTCACCGCTGACCACAGGAGAACGAGCGATCGTGGTTGCGATCGCAAAGCTGCCAAGAGGAGGAGACTACCCAAATCCAGTGGCAGCCAAGTCGAACGCGATAAATTCTGGTGCCGGATGTCCTTCGATGACTGGAGTGAAGCCTAGGACAGCCCTGACTGCAGCTAAAGCAACGGCGATAGAAAACACAATCGGGTCAGAATTAAGAGGCGGCCATGCAACCTTCGTCAGAGATTTCGACAGAGCCATGCTCGATGTACCGCACAACGGCTTTGCACAGCTTTTTGGTCCGAGTCTTGGCGCGAACCCGATGGAATCGAGTTTTACTACTGCTGACGTCTCCGTGGAGTCGCTCATCAACGACGATTCCCTCGCGAGTGCAGTCACTTCCGCATGCGGCAGGGCCGTGGTTGCAGCTTCGTGGCGAGTCGTATTTTGTAGCCCAAGTACTGCTGTGAAAGCTTGTGATCCGGGAATCACTACCACCGAGTTGATGATCAACAGGGGTGGACGATGGCTCATTTGGTATGTTGGAAGTGGTCTGCAATAGCAAGGTTTCACCCCTTGACGTACGAATTCGCTATCCACCGCTTCACAATCTTCCTCCAGGTGACCCAGCAGCCCGTCAGACTGTTCGAACCGGGAACGGGCCGGAGGGGCAGACGCTCTCCGGAGTCGGGTCATCAAGCAAGTCGATGAGTGGCAGGCATTCGCACGCAATCGATACGAAGCCGAAGCCGTCGGTCCAGAGGCCGTCGGACACTACTTCAGAGCGGCGCTCAAGTGCCAGTGCGCCTCGGCAAGGACGCAGGAGTGGGCGGTGCCTATGCCGACGTTCTGAGCCGCCGCACTACGGAGGTGGCACCTCCGGCAATCCGATCAGAGCCAAATGGTGGGAACCTGGCCGATAGGCAAGAGCTCGACGTCATCTCAGGGGTCACCTCTCGCAAGCTGAGCGGACGGCAAGCCTTCGTTGGGCTTCGAGACAGAGTGAAGGATCGGCATATGGGCCACACATCTGAACAGCGCAAACCAAGCGCACACCATCGGCGAAGCGCTCGACACACGCGCCGAGCCACCCAACTTTGGGGATCACAATGACATAGAGCGGTGGCGGTCACGTAGCATTGCATGCTCACCCTCAGCGCGGCTCGCTTCCAACACCTACGGGCGAGAGCTGGTACGATGAGTAGATGCGAACAATCGGCGCCGAATCGTGGCGATTTGCCCACGACATCGACCAAGGCCTCCACGTCCTACTCTATCTCCGCGACACGCTTCGCCTTGCGGTCGAAAACGGCCTGATCGTTCCGCCACCCTTAGACGGCGCGCTACCCGACCGATCAGCACTACTCGATACTCCTGCCAGGATGCAGGCTGAACGAGACTGGTCTGCCTGGTGGGAGCGTGTCGTCGCCGAACACGCCCGGGCCGAGCTCGGCCCACCGCCGGTGGGTCCAACCCACCAGCGGTGGGTTACCGAAGTCGCCCACTCGCACCACCTCTCCTTCGATCCCCCCGAATGGTCATCGCTCGCCAGCACACCCGCGCTTCGCAGCCCAGCAAGAACCCTGTGGAGGGAGGCTAGCCACTGGTTCACGCCGGCACGAAGACCATACTTGCCACCCAGTTGTCGCGACATTTTCGCCTGGGAACGAGTGCGTCACACGGCGGAGCGAGTAGCCGCAACGAGCTGCGTCGACATCAGTGCGCTTAACGGCTGCGCGCTGGTAGTCGTGGTCGAGGACATCTGGTGGGAGTTGATCGGGCCCGGTGCCGCAATCTGCTCAGTTGGAGCCGCACGCGATCCTGAGGCGACCGAGGCCATCCTCACTGCCGTGTTCATCTCACAACTTGAGGCCATCTGATCGCGCTCGGACCGACGAGCACGTCCCGTCTTCCTCGTCCCAAAAGGCGCCCTGATACGCTCGTCGCCGTAGGGACGACTCCCCTCCCCTGACATCGGGCACACGTACAACAATGCTGAAACTACTCGCACCGACGCGTATCCAACAAGCCCAGGGCCCTCAACTACACGAGCTCGTCCGAGAGCAGACTGGGGATCATCAACCCATGAATTCCTGCGCATGAGAAAGGCCCCATTGATATGACCCATCCCTGCTAAGAGAAGCGCCATATCACGAGATATCTTCATTCCGGACTCGGCTAACTTGTCACTTATTCCGCGATTGCCTTGTTCGACCCAACCATCCACCACAGGTCATTGCAGTGAGATCTTTGCTCGGGTCGAACGAATACTTAATGCACCAACGAGATGATAACTAAGATCAAGATGACCAGAATAGCAACGCCAATTAATGTGCGAAGCATGCTTCCTCCTCCCCGTTGAAACGTGAAAGGATTCCCAACCCGAGCCACACCATCCGTGTGGTCAGCCCTTGATCGAATCCTTTACCCTTGCGGTGGCTAGGTTCAGATTGGCTCGGGCGAAGATCGTCGAAGCACCTGCTGAAGGTGATAAGGGGTAGTCTAGTCGTCGCGGGCTCGCCGCCAACCTCATGGGCTCCCGAACTCCCCGGCACCTACGACATCGAGCTTTCAATTACCGGTGTTGGTCCGGATCCATCATGCAAGAACGCTTTGCTCCAGCCTCATTATCAACCATAAACCGTCGAACACGGGTCGCGATATCTTGGTGGCAGACGGGCATCGGAATGAATCTTCGTCAATCGTATTGCGAGCTGTTCAACGAGAGGTTCGGCGAAGGCGTTTTGGCGTTTGGGTTCGCAATTAGTACCGTGATCTGGGAACCTACCAATCTCCGCTCGTAACCTGGATCAAGGTGTTGACGACCTATACTCACGGGCATGGAGCCTCGGATCTCGTTGATCTGCTTAGGAGTGGCCGACCTTGAGCGATCGTATCACTTTTATAAAGACGGTCTCGGTTTGCCCACTACCCGCCAGCCTCAAGAAGGAATTATCTTCTTCCAGCTGGCAGGAACAATCTTGGAACTGTTTCCTTATGAGGAGCTCGCAGCCGACGTCGGCCCAGATTGGAATGTGGAACGCGCCAAATTTTCTGGCATCACGCTCGCCCACAACGTGCGCAGCCGTCATGAGGTTGACGTGCTGTTGACTCAGGCACAAGAAGCGGGCGCACACATCGTGAAGCCAGCCAATCACACTCCATGGGGGGGCTACTCTGGATACTTCACTGATCCCGACGGTTACCTCTGGGAGGTAGCCTGGGGTGCCTTTGACTTTAACGACGACGGATCACTACGTATCCCGTAGCCGCCCGCACCCTCGGACCGGCAGCTTCGACACGGGCCTCCGTCAGGCGTGATCGACCGTAAGTCCGGTATGACAGACGAGCGTTGCAGAATCGATACCAGCGCACTGGAGTAGAAGGCATGCTCGAAGAGCCTCCTAGTTCTTGCGGCGAAACGCAAGTATCCAGAGTGGCGAGAGACCGTAGTAGCTGTCAACGCGCTAGGCAAGAGACCTAGCAATCCGTGCCATCGGGGCCGTGATAGCAGCGCGACGACAACATCGGCAGTTGTCGGTACGCTACCACTTCGCTGCCAAAATGCGTCGGCGCTCGCCTCGCCCGCTCCGAGCAGGTCGAGGCGACATCGCGGCCGTGGACCGAGTCTTGGCGACAATCTTCATCCCCTCGAAAGGGGTGCCCAATATCCTCCCGATTGCTAGGCGAGGTTCGACTACGGCCTCCCCCTTGAGCGAAGACTCGTCCCAAGGCGCCCTCCGCTCACGGCCAAGACCCACGGATGAGTAGCGCGAGGCATCGTTCGATTCCGTAGGTTCGAAGCCACTACTTCTTCCCTGCCGTTCGTACAGAGCAGTGATCACATCCTCACCCACCCTACACATCACTCCTTTCGCTGCGAAGAGTAATCGACTCGATGTTGTCGAGGTGCTACGATGGCACCATGGATCGTGACGAACTCGTGGCAGCAAACCTTGCTTGGTGGGACGAGCGTGCCCCCGTTCATGCCAACTCTAGCTTCTATCGCGTGGAACAACTCATCAACGGCGAGTCTGCCCTCGACCCCTTTGAGCTAGAAGAGCTTCCGAGCGAAACAGGTACCAGCCTCCTTCACCTCCAGTGTCACATCGGCACCGATACCATCTCCTGGGCAAGGCGAGGCTTCCAAGTGACTGGTCTTGACTTCTCTGCTCCGGCGATTGCCGAAGCGAGGCGCATCGCCGCCGCCTGTGGCATTGACGGCAAATGGATCGTCTCCGATGTCTACGCAGCCCCCGAGGTCCTCAATCGTCGCTTCGATATCATCTACACCGGGAAAGGGGCGATCGACTGGCTCGACGACCTGGGCAGCTGGGCTAAGGTCGTCGATCAGCTTCTCAACCCTGGTGGGTACCTCTACCTAGTCGAGTTCCATCCAATCACCTGGATCTTGCCTGACGATGGGTGGGCCATCGCGAACGACTACTTCGCCGATCAGCCGTACGTCGAGGCTGACCCAGGGGGAAGTTATGCCGCCCCCGAACACGTGACTCATGCCAACCTCACGGCAGAATGGCACCATACCCTCGGGGAGATCATCTCGTGCATCGCGAGCGTTGGCCTCACCGTCGAGTGGCTTCATGAGTTTGACTACACGCATTTTGCGCAAACCACGCTCCTCGAACAATCGCCCGATGATCGCAGATACCGCATTTCCGCAGGAATTCCACGCATTCCCCTGCTGTACTCGATTCGGGCACGAAAACCTAGCTAAGAATCCGTAGATGACATATGGCCCATGGGAGAGTACCAACCTGCACAGAAGGCCAGACCTAGCAAAGAGCGACCATCGCCCATTCCAACGCGTCCAGCACCTTGAAGGCGTGACAAAAAGAGTGACCAAGAGGGAGGTTCAGTGCCACACATTGTCTCGGCCAGAGCAGCGGCCTTTTTCAGCTTTCACGGCTCGGACGCTGCTCGAGATGGGGCGGTCCTGGCGCGGGCGTATCGGCGAACCCCTTCACCACTCACGCCAATTTTCGACCGCATCACCAAGGGTCTCGCTCACCTCGGTGGTCAACAACCTCGCAATCGAAGGGATTGTGGATTCGTTGAGACTCCGTCCAACTCGGCCACGAAAGCATTCCCACAACCGAACCAACCCGCCTTCTCCATCAACCGCGAAGATCTTCGCGGCAAGTCGGAGGAATCGATATTGGTACCAAATATAGTTACGAGAACTCATCTGTTGGGAACTACCGGCGTAGTGGGCCTCAAAGTCCTCCAATGTATGAGAACCCTCGGCATGAATCTGCATAGTAAACAGTTCGTCTTCAACACCTACTGTGGGCAATACCTCAAGTGTCGCTAAACTCTTTGGGCGCCTCGCCGCGACGAACGTGTGGAGGGCCAAGTTGGCAAAGATCTCGCCCAACCAGAACGTTGGCAACTGGAGACCGCCTAGAACCTCGAAGGCATGGCCGAGCTCGTGAATAGTGACAAGGTCAAAAAACGGTTGGAGGTCAAGATCGCCAGCACCGTTGGCATAGGTGGCAAGCAGCTTCGCGTAGCCGCTTCCCGATACGCCACGGATATCATTGGCCATTTCAACCCAAAATGCACCCTGTTCACTCGGCATCACCAGAATCCCGGGTCGGATCTGCCCTTGGTCATCGTTGAAATAAGGCATCCCGTAGGGCTGCGTGCTCGACCAGTCCGCCTTGCTGGCAACGATCAACGCGATGTCAGGCGCAAACTCAAAGAAAAGTCGACGCAAGTATTCATAGGCATCAGCCGCGATATCAGCTGACATGCGGGCTCTCTGGAAGGCTCCTTGGCTGTAACGAACCTCAAAGGGATAACCGGACAGTTGATCAAACCCTGCTCCAAGAGTCACGTGGCCAATCCTACCGGTGCACACCGAGCGGAAGGATCAATCACTATCGGTCACGAGGTGATCTCCCTCGTCCCGAACCAGCAAACCCAAATGACGGTCTGCCCTTGCTTGCGCTGGCTATGTCCCCCGCCCCCTAGAGTCGCCTACCAGTTTGCTTGGGGTGCCTCTCATCGCCTACGGTGGATCGCGTATTGGCGTCCACCGCAACTACCTGGACGGACCTGGATACACAGATCATCGACTTCATCAAGTGACGTTGCAACACCAGCAGTGGCTGGGTGCTGCATTCACCGATCGAACAAGGGTCGCCATCATCACGCCCAGTCAGAGCTCGACCGAACAATGCACGCGAGTCGCTGGCGTTGCACCCCTCCCATGGAACACATCGAAGCCAGCTCGCTTACTCCAGATCGGCTGCCGACAGCACGGTCTTGGGTCGGAGGGGCGATACGAGTGTGAGAAAGTACAGATGTGTACCTACTGGTAACGGCGAGGTCTTGTTATCCTAGTGCATAATGGGCATACGGTTTCGAGGGGGTGTTGTCCTCTTCAGCACTTTTCTATCTCTCCTCTTCGCGCTTTTTGCTGGTGGCTCGCTGGCATGGCACCTCTTCGACTTTTTGCTCGTTCTGCTCGCCATCGCCCTCTTCAGTCAGCTAGGACCGCTCTCAAGCATCGTGGTCACCCGAGGGCTAGGGTCAGGGCCGTACTATGCCGGTGGTTGGCTGGAGGTAACCCTTGCAATAACGGCTACGAGATGGCCGTGGCTCCATCTCGTCATGGTCGATCACACGCAGTCTGTGCGAGGAACCGCGAAGCATCAGTTCGTCCTTACCACGATTGGTGATCGAGTGCAGACGATCAGGTATGAAGTGACAGACCTCCAGCGTGGATCGCTCGAGTTTGGGGACATCGATCTTATCACAAGCGACTTCTTTGGCTTCTTTCAACGCTCTGTCAGGATCAAACAGGACGCCATTAGTTTGCATATCTGGCCAAAGATCATTGGCCTCAGTAGGACTGAACTCAAGAACTATATATGGCAAGGGCAGCAGCTTGATACGCGTCGAACTCGCCAAGCGTCGACACAATTACAGGGCATCCGCGAGTATATCCCAGGGGATCGTCTGTCACACATCCATTGGAAAACGACAGCAAGAACAGGTGAGTTCAAGGTTAAGCATTTCGAACCAGAGAACGAGGCCGAGTTCATCGTCTTGTTGGACACCGCGCCACACTTTCCAGCCAACGACTGGGAGCTCGCCATCTCGATCGCCGCATCGCTCGTTTACCAGGCGAACCGCTCGCAGCTGATGCTACGCATCACCACGCTCGACCAGCCCTTTGATTACACCCCACTGCCCTCCGGTCAGGGTGCCTTGGTGCGCATGATGGATTTCTTAAGCGCACTGACCTACGGTAGCACCGACCCCTTGGACCCCGTTCACCATATGCGCTACCGAGGACACGTATTGGTGATCACCACCAATCGATATCGCGCTATTTGGCAAGGCAGCGCTGACTCTATCATTGTCGTCGGGGACGGAGGCATCACCAGTCTCGCGGATTGGCGAGCACATCTCGGCCCAACCAGAGAACGAGCATCGAGATGAACAGATCGCTTCTCCTCGGCCTTTGGGCAACTGCCCTGTTCTGGCCGTTGGTTCACTCTGGAGGATACCCTGACGCGTTCGTTCTTGCCATCACCCCGATCCTGCTTGCGTTGACCGAGTCATGGCCCCATTGGACGCTCCGATTGATCGGTTGGATCGGACTTCTTTATCTTCAGCTGTGTTCCATCTGGGACCGTTGGGCCTCGTTGTCTGCTCTGGGTGCGGCCGTTCACAGCGTTAGCCGCCAACTCCTCATCCTCCCGGTTCATCGATGGACCGAGATAAGCGCTCATGACGGGGCGCCTTTCGTGTTGTTCGGAGTACTGTTAGGCTGGCTCATTTTCCGACGTTGTCAGCACTACAATCAAGTTTTGGCACTGATGGTCTTCGGCACCGTCATGATCTGCGTCGACCACGTACTCTGGGGAATGGCCGCCGAGCTGCCTCTTGCAAGCTACCTGATCGTAGGGCTCATCATCCTCGTCAATGTTCACCAGGTGGAGATCGGCGCAACCAAGATCAACGTAGTACGCAGGCCTGTGGTCAACGCGCTCGCGGCCATCGTGGTGATTGCCCCGCTAGCCATAGGCTTCGAACTCCCATCGCATGCACCGCTTCACCTAGGAGTCCTCCTCACCGATTTTCGCGCCACTAGTGCGACCACCGGTTTAGCCACGACTGGGTATGGAGCGGGCATCACCCAGATCGATCATTCACTCCTACCAAGCCGAGCTCCTGTATTTGTCGCCCACACCAACACCCCGTATTACTGGCAAGCCGCCACCTATAACACCTTTAACGGATTGAGCTGGTCGAACAAGGGCCCCACGTCGGTCTTTGAACACCTCGCTGGCGGCAGCGATGTACCGATCATCACCCCCTATTTCGAAGGAAGCCACGACGTGCTCGTGCACGCAAGCATTGCGGACGCTTCGCCGCACGCCCTAACCAATCTGTTCTACATGGGGGCGCCACTGAAGTTTTCGGTTACCACTACCGTGCATTCGAGATCGGGCCGCATTGATGTCAAGGGTGTCCGGAGTTATCGCCTGAGCGCCTTTGAGCCGCTCTACACCACCAAGGAGCTTGCGAACCGCCCCTATAGTAACGCACCTCGAAACGTGCGAGATGACCTCGAGCTGCCGAACAACCTTTCTCCACAAGTCAGCCAATTAGCCAGGCGTCTCACCGCAGGATCCAGCGGTCCATTCGATGCCGCACAGACGATCAAGAGGTACCTGGACACCCATGACCGTTACTCCTATCAGGTCAGTTCGAGTCCCCACGATGTCGTCAACCAGTTCTTGTTCGTCGACCGTCGAGGCTACTGCGATCAATTCTCAACGTCATTCATCATGATGATGCGCTCCCTCGGGATCCCTGCACGTTGGGTCGTGGGGTATGCCCCGGGTACCTATAGCAAGAAGCAGAGGGGTTATGTAGTGCGTCAGGTCGACGCCCACTCCTGGGCCCAGATCTGGATCAGCGGAGCGGGTTGGGTGCCATTTGACCCGACTCCCGGCTTCAGTTTCCCCGAATACTCGACCGCTAGTGTTCTTCACAGACCACTACCCGCACCTACCCCCCCGACGCCAGGCATCGCCAAGCTCGGCCTTCCTACACCACCATCGCTGAATGCCGATGCCCATCTCCGTAAGATTCCCACCCGGCAAGGTCAAAGGCGCACTACCCAAACCACCGACGGGCACGTAGACGAAATCGGTATCGCAGCTCTCGCCCTTGTGGCATTGACCGCACTGATCTGGCGACGACAGCGGGGTCGAGGGCGTAAGAACGAAACGTTACAACTTTGGATCGACATACAACGGGTGTCACGCCGCAATTTTGGAGCTCGTTGGGGTTCGAGCAGCCCTCGAGAATGGGGACAAACTTGGGCGAATCACTTCCCCCACGACGGTGGTCTCGTTCAGCCATTAGTGCGATTGCTGGAGCTATCCTTCTACTCCCAGAAGCCGCTATCTTCCGACGAGGCAGCCGAGGCCAAAAGACTTTGGGGCACACTGCGGGGTCGCGCACGTCGCCTCCACCGATCGAAACCTATGGTTCGCCAGTAAGGATCGCGCATGGACGATCGCCACCTCGCCAAACGGTATCAATGCTCGTTGGCCGGTCACATCCACCGTGGGAACCATCTGAACTGTCATCGACACCAGGCTGGCTCACAGGAAAGCAAGATAAGTTGCCTACCCTCCCACTGGTGCGGTGGCGAGACGGCACCGCTTGCCAATACGGCGGCGTCGATCGCCCTTGTCTCCGGACTCACTGACGGGTCAACCCGGTCGAGCTTCGTCGTCATGGCGTCGGCCGTTGTGCAAGGGGAAAACCGTACATCGAACACCCGACTGTGGCTGCCTAGAGGAGCTACGGGGCATCACGCGCGACCTCACAGCACCTCCCACGAGGAACGCCTTTGGACAGAACTAATCATGCAGCCGCCACGCCTCGACGTGAATCACTCACCTGCGCTAGAGGTCTATTCCCGAGCCCGAGGCGGCTTCAACAAGGGTGATTGTCGATATGGCCTCGCAAGTAGGTAGGATCGGTAACCAGTGCCAGCATTTTTTGGATTACGGGGGTCGCCTTGGGGAACCGATCGATAGTCCCAACTACCATGGATGAGCTTGATCCGCAGTTAGGTCGTATCGTCAACAATTTGGAGACGACCATCATCGGCAAGCGCTCTCTCATGGAGTTCATGGTGACCGCCGTGCTCGCCCAGGGACATGTATTGATCGATGACGTACCCGGGGTTGGCAAAACCACCGTCGCTACGACCCTGGCGCGCAGTCTCGGCTTAACGCATCGTCGGATTCAGTGTACGCCAGACCTGCTGCCCACTGACATCACCGGGGTCACCATCTTTCATCCCGGAACCCGTCAGTTCGAGTTCCATCCGGGACCAGTCTTTGCGAACCTCGTGATCGCTGATGAGATCAACCGCACCTCACCACGAACACAAAGCGCGCTCTTGGAGGTGATGGAGGAGGGTCAAGTAACGGTCGACGGAGTGACCCATCCCCTGCAGCCACCCTTTGTGGTGGTCGCCACCCAGAATCCGATCGAGTACGACGGGACATTTCCGCTACCCGAGAGCCAGCTCGATCGTTTTCTTTTTCGACTCAACGTTGGTTATCCCAGCATCGAAGAGGAATCGGACATACTCTCCCAGTCGGACGAGACACGCTCACCAGAATGGGTCCAAGCCGTCATCACTCTACCAGAGTTACTCGACCGGATGCAGGCGGTGAAACGTGTGCATGTGTCTGACGCCATACGCAACTACATCGCGAGAATCGCCGAAACAACTCGATCCTCACCGCGAATCGAGTTGGGAATGAGCCCTCGAGCCTCCTTGGCACTCTATCGAGCGGCCCAAGCCTGGGCACTCCTACATAGTCGAGAGTATGTGGTACCCGACGACGTGCTCACGCTCGCCCCTTTCGTCGTGGAGCATCGCCTGATACTTTCACGCAACTCTGGCACGCCGACCGTTCATCTGGTAGATGACGTCTTCAAAGGGTTGCTCCAGACGGTCCCGATACCCCCACTCGCACGATGAGAGCGTGAGCACCGAGTAATCGTCCGACACTCGGCGTGTACACTTTCGTGATACCCGCCGCGGCGAAGTCAATTCCCGTCCGCCAGTGCCCCTAGCAATTGATGCGACACTCCCTTCAAGCCAGTCTGGAAGAGCACTAATTCGCACCACGGGTGCGCCGCCCGCGGGAGCGAACGGACTGGCGACATCGAATCACCGTGTCATCACCATTGGAACGGACAGGACCGATCGTCACCCCATTGCTTAGGGTAGATGTTGTCGCCACAACCCGTCCTAGGGGAGCTGCGTCAATGAGACTATTGTGTGGTGTCCTGGCATCTCGCGATGTTCAACACCGGCTTTGGTGTGTCCGGTGCGCCTCGAACCGTGGACCAGGCGCGGTGATGCGGCTACTGGGGAACGCGACTCTCTATCTCTACCTTGTGCGGCCTCGGCGACCAGAATAACGCAGTACGAAACGGCCCGTCATCGCGATCCAGCTCGTCAATGCATCTGTGGCCCGTAACGGTTATCAAGGACACCACGCTGACAGTCGAAGACGACGACGACAATCTCAATCGCAAATACCGCAATCCCGAAGAGCCCCACGCCCAAGAACACGGAGGGGACAAAGCGCATCATGTGAGTTCCCGACGTTTTATAGGCAATTAGAGCCACCCCAGTCACCAACACCAAAAACAGGGTGCTCATCGCGGTTCCTATCACAATCCACCAGCCGCTGTGACCGGCATCATGGAGCCGTCTCGTCTGCAGCGCGACCACCGGGATAAGATTCAAGAGGCTAAAGACCATCGCAAGCCAACCGCCGAGCCCAACCAGATAGCTCACCCGGGAGAGAATGAAGGACGCAACGAGATTGATAGCGAAGACCTTCCAGAACTCTTGCCGCGACGATCTGCCTCGGAAATCGTTCCATCGTAGCAAATACAGCAAGTAGGCCTCTTTGAATGAGACATCTTTCGTGGTGGGAACTACTCTCATTGACCCTCCTTATGGGGCCACGATAGCCATAGTCTTCCTCATCGATGTCAACCGATCGGCCGACATCGCTTCTTGAACGCGAGGATTCTCGCGTGACGCTACCAATGCTGTGTTCCGCCAGCGCGAAGAGATAGTACTGTCAAGTGCTTCGGGTCGGATGGGACGGCTGACCAGCGCACACCCCGTCCTCGGGTGGTTAAGATGAGCGCTTTGCGAACTATCGCTCCTGGGTACAGGCGCCCTAGCCAACGCAGAGATGCAGATACGCCAACACTGGCCCAACGACACCAACGCAAAACCGGGGGCAAACCCCATGTTGCGGGACAAATGGGTGCGCCCCCGAGTATGGTTCAACGTCTCTTCTGCGGTAAGGATCGGCACGGCATCAGTTTGCAGACCCATCGGCGAGGTACATCCCCAACGGCTTATTGACCTATGCATGGCGTGGGTCGTTCTCCGTTGGGCGCGAGCTTCCGCCGACGTCCGCTCCTTTGCCGCCAGACGTCAAATCGAAACCCCACTACCAAGAATCGATAGTCTCACTACCGTTTTGGGCAAGAGACGCGAGGCGTTCCCGCGTCAAGCGAATCCTCATAGACTGCGTTGGTGGCTACTTCACAGCGCAGGATCGGGATGTTAGGGGGGATGAGCTGGGAGTCAACAGCGCAGTACTACCGGTTGGCCAACGAACTGGTGCGCGCCCGACTTGGGGGTCTTCATTCCGCCAACCTTCTCCTGGCCTCGCTTGACTTTGCCGATATTGAATCGCTCCAGATGCATGGGGAATGGGAGGAGGCTGGACGTCTGCTCGCGCAGTCAGCTAGAGAGCTTGAGGCGGGTGGTGCCGAGGTTTTCGTGCTTTGCACCAACACGATGCACAACGTTGCGGATCAGATTCAAGCAGCGCTCACAATCCCACTGCTGCACATAGCCGATGTCACCGCCCGAGCGGTCATGGCAGCCGGGCTCACCACAGTCGCCCTGCTCGGTACCAACTTCACCATGGAACAAGATTTTTATCGAGAACGTCTCGCCCAACATGGCCTTACCGTCATCACTCCCCCGCCAGACGACCGGGCCGAGGTGCATCGCATCATCTACGATGAACTCTGCCGCGGCGATATCGAGGATCTCTCCCGCCAGATCTATCGCAACATCATCACCCGTCTCTCTCATGTAGGAGCCCAAGGCGTCATCCTGGGCTGCACCGAGATCGAGTTGCTCATCTCCCAAGCCGATAGCCCGATTCGAGTTTTTCCGACCACTCGCCTTCACGTTGAGGCTGCAGTGAACTTCTCTCTTGGCCTCGAACTATGTCCCTAGTTGACTCCTCCCGACCAACAATCGGGGCGATGTCTACCGTCCAACACAACATCGATCGCACACACATGGCACAACCGCGGCGCAGTACCGCCATCGCATTTACCCAATCGCCGCCCTCGCCACCATCAAGCGTTGGCGGATTCCGGAGCGGGGAGTCCAACACGGCTGCTATCCATCCCCAGCCACCTGCTGGAATCCAAGTTCGCTCTTGTCTTATCAAAGGTTTCGATGATCGCCGAAGTTAGCCTCGCGATGGGGACCGTACCAAGAACACCATTGTGCTTGGTCAGATCCCCATCGTCGTGAGCCCCCTAGAACGCCGCTAGCGCTCTGGAGAGCCGTTAGCTCCTTGGAGAAAGGTGTAAGACGACCACCTCATTCGTAGGGTTGTCTGGCTGACCAGACTCATACGGGTTGCTCGGAGTGGGCCATCCCACAAAGTTGGTGTTGTTGTACTCATCAAATGCTGCGCCATACACCGTTGGGATCACCGGCAAGTTCGTCGCTACGTAGGCGGCGATCGGAACGAGCGCGGAACGCTGCTGGCTCAAGGTTGATGCCTGAGCCAGACCGGCCAGATCTGTATTGATCGTAGGATCGTTCAGTCTCTCATAGTCGCCGGTAGCAGCGGTGGTCGCGAGCGACGACGCCAACCAGCCATCGTATTGCTGGTATGGGGTGATACCGGGACTTCGGATTTGAGTGGGGAATCCTATGAGTTGTAGTTACGTACCAGGGGCGAACTTGAGAGAGGTACAGGGAC
>NZ_DAHXOI010000027.1 GCF_027364955.1 Ferrimicrobium sp. | reverse complement strand
TGGGCCTGGCGACAACACCCCCCGGATCATCAATGACAGGGCAGTTGAGTCATACCAGGCCCAGTGACCTAACCTCGGCCATCGAGGCTTACCTAAAAGGTAACGGGGGTGTCAGTCGTAGCCCTGAGTCTTGGACTCGCTAGCTTAGGGACCGGGATCGGGTTGACAGCTGACTACAACGCAGTCACTTCGCCATCTGATACAGGACAAGTCCCCGCATTGATGGCATCTCAGGATTCCCTCACCCCTACACTGACAGCGCCACTAGTGACTGACACTTCGGAGAACTTAGCAGATATTCTCCCGGTCGCCCAAGGAGAGGTAGCAAACCCTAATATTTTCTGTCAACCAGGAGGAACCTGTGGTTCGATTCAATCCTTTCTGGATTCCACTGGCCAGAACGAATCCGTCTCAGGCCCGGATGATCTCCATGTATGTTTCGAGAGCGGCTACACGCTTAGTAGATTTGGACCTGTCACCTTCTGTGGTGGGCAAGTTGATTGGAGTGCAATAATTACCTACGGAGGCACTACGGTGGGAGCTTGTGGGATCGGCGGTGGAATCTTTAGTGCACAAAATCGGGCTATCAGCAAAGTCCAGGCTAGCAACGGTCGTCTGTTTGCTGTGGGGTGCGCTGGTGCTGCAGGTGCCTACGTGGGAGTAACGGGCCTTCAGGCTTTCTTGCAGTCCTTGCCGCTTCCAGCGGCTAGACCCGCTAGCGTTGATCCATCCAACGGCTAGTTCCGATTTGTGGAGAAGTCAATGATCCGTCACACCGTCAAAAGAGCGTTTGATTACCACAACTGGTATGCGCCCAGTGTCTATATGGTGATAGTCGGAATAATTGGTGGGGGCTTGATACCCCACGATGCGTGGGTACATGTAATTGTCCAGTTCGCATGGATCGTCGTCTCGAGTTTGGCAGGAGTCCTGATCGTGGCTGGACTCCGTAGACTCGAGAAACGTAGACAGCGAGTTCGCTGATAAAGGGTCCATTTGGCTTAACCGCTCAACCGCCCGGGTCTCTATAAAACCTTGTGCGGTTGAGCCGATTCAATACACCGGAACTTTATTATGGGCTGAACTCGTAGGAGCTAGGCGCCCACGAGAAGGAAGAAGGAATCTCTCATTGACTTTTGATCCAGCAGATTTCGTTCGGTCAGAGTCCAACTATATCGGAATTAGGGCGCCCAACCTAGAGGTTATCGCTATGGACTCTAGAAGCGGAAACCTAACGTTGCTCTATGGTCAACTCGTGCAAACTGGCCAACTTTTGTCTGCGCGAGCGACTCTACAGTCGCCAGACTCGGTTGTGATTGCCATCCAAACGCGACGCTGGAATCCGAAGCACGCCAACGAGGTCCCTGATGGACAACTTCCCTATGAGTCCCTGGATCTCGCGGGGCTGGTCGCCAATCGTCTTGATGTCGTGTTCCGCGGCTATCTTCGCGAGGTCGGCTATCTTCGCGAGGTCCAGGGACTCACCGTTGACCCTCGTAGCGCATTGTCGCAAGTCATCGCCAAATTGCAAAGTTGGGAGGAGGAAGCGCGGTCCAACACATGGTGGCCTAGTGCGATCACGCAGCCAAGCGCGGCTCCATCCCTAGATCTGGCTTTTGACAATGATCGCGTTGCCCTACGTTGTTACGCAGTGGGAAAGGTGCTGGTTTCGGTTCCGACCTTGCTTACGATTGACGACACCCAGCTCTCGGTAGTCGTTGCCATACGAGGTACCGTACCACCTGACCTGTCGCTACATCAGATTCTTGACCCGATGGATATTGAGCTTGGCGGGTACCCCCGCCTGTTATTGCCAGCCTAAAACCCAAAGCGGGCGGTGATGGTACGTCTTGTGAAGCTGATGAGCATGTGAGAGGAAACAACATCTAATGGTCTTTGTCATCGACAACCTTGGTTCAGTTCCGTTTGCCGCCGTCGGTGGCATCCGGCTGAGCGATCAACATCACGACACGTATCAACTTGTAGGAATGATGACAGAACAACGGGGATCAACCGTTGAGCTTGGCTATGTGTTGAGAGACCATCAACCAAACGGGCGAGACTCTGGCGATAATACTAAGGACGGAGTGATCCCTCGGAGCACTCCTGCCCTGGTGATCAGGGCGATGATACCAGAGCTGCCAGCACTAGGGAAGAGCCTGAAATCTCAGGGGATCCGGTACTGGGCCAACATCGTCCGCAGAATGGACCTCACAATGAACGTGCCCAAGCCCGAAATCAGCACACGGTTGGCAAGCGGGAACCCTTGGTGTACCGAGCTGCCGCCCATGGAACTCGAGGAAGCTCACTTTGACTATCACTACGACGGTGACGCATTTGTCACCGAAGGGTTTCGCTACCGAGAGACGTGGGCATTTGGGGCATCGGTCCTGTGGTGCGAGCTTCCCGCTCTGTTACTCGTTGCCGGCCGAGGCACTGAGTCTAACGATCTATGGTTTGAACCTGTGAGCCCAGAGGGCATCGCTGCGCTGCAACAATTACCACGACTGCTTCTTGATTAGCAACGACAGATGAGCCGTAATGGAGGTTGGCTAGCCACCACCCCTGAGCCTTAGGATCAGCGTGTGTACGGCTGAAGAGACAGATCACTGGGGGCGAGAAGGCAGAGATTTCCCCCAATTCCTGACGGCATCACCATTACGGGCTTCGAGATTGATGCAGAACTGCCTACACCGTTTGGGGCCAGCCGAATCGGGCCAGCGTCTCGTCAATCGTTGGAGTAAGACCATCTATCATTATCTTCCTTACTATGACACCCGATGCTTGCCCACCGGCCATACTCTTGCCCTTAACCGAGATTTCATCCCCTGAATCCCAAACTGGTTTTGATGCCAACACTTGGCACCACCATCGAGCCCAGGTCCCTGTTGCCTCATCCATCCCTGACCCTCACTCGGTCTCTGATGTCATCGCCAAGAGGTCGAGGTGTTGATCGAGTACGACTTCTATCGCTCTTGCGGTCAACGCAATAAATGGCACCTCGTCACCGTAGCTGTACGCACGCTCTAGTGCGTCAAGGTATTCGTTACGATCATCAGCAGAATACAAAGCAGGCAGATAGCCCGCTCGTTCGAGAACCAAGTTGACAAGCATCCTGCTCACTCTCCCGTTACCATCTACAGAGGGGTGGATCCTGGCTAGTTCTAAGTGAGCGCGTGCCGCAAAGACAACCGGGTGTTCTCCATCCTCGTGGAGTCCTTCGACAAAGGCAGCCATCGCATCTGGAACTCTCACCCAGTTGGGCGGCACATGTGTTGAACCCACGATCCGAACCGCTTGGCGTCGGTAAGCCCCTGCTTGGAGACCAAGAAGCCCCCGCAAAATGATGGAGTGCAGGTGAAGGATGGTGTCTTCGCTCACGGGCTCAGAAGAGGATACGAAGTCCTCGAGCCAGATCAGTGCATCACGCACGTTCAGAACTTCAAGGTGTTCGGCTAAGAGCTTCCCACCAATAGCGATCCCGTTCTCCAGGACAACCTGAGTCTCGCACAAGCTGAGGCTATTGCCCTCAAGCGCGGTTGTCTCGTGCGAGTAGCGCACCAAGAAGTCATCTCGGAGGCTTCTTAGACTCTCGTCGGGGAGTGGGCGTGCCATGCTAAGCCGGTGGTGCTTATCAGTGACTCGCTCCAAGATCGCTACCATGAACCAACCTGTCGTTGTCTTCTACCAGTCCTTGCGCTGCGGGAACCGCTCTTTGACCGATGTCGAGCTTAGCCAGGAATCCGGGGACTACCCACTTGCTAACCTCGGGTCGAGGCAGGAGCCTGCGAGTGCCACTTCTACCGATAATAGGATCTCGGATTGGCCGGGGAGTTTGTGGTTACTGACAGGAATACCATTAGGGATGGTTCCAGTATCAGTAAGGGTTAGCGCTTACCTACTAACGCGTTAGCCGTCTCAGATGAACTCAGGCAGTTGTCTCATCAAACCGTAACAGACCTGCTCTGACGGCGAAGTTTGAAGCGTCAATAATGGCAACTCGTGATTCCACGAGATCCTGACCTCCCTGTGGTCCATCCGTACCCCACCGCGTTGTTCATGCAGAGCCTCCTACACGGGAGCTGTATCTACTTGAGCGCGAGCCCGTAAATGAGAACGAGACTCGTAGATGCCGACCTTAATACTCCCTGCACCTTTAATACTCCCTGCACCTTTCCTCCGCGAACTGAGAGAACCCCAACCAATCATTTCTTGCGCTCCCTGAGGGACCATCGGTCGCCTTGTTTGGGATGTCTCGTGTCGTGTCCGGTTGCCAGTGCCTCCAGCCACTCAATCATCGAGACAGAGTTCTTTCGGATCTCGCAAGATGCCCTAGCGCTGCTTTGTGCGAGTAATCAGTTGCTTGCGTACTTCGCCCTTGCCAAAGTCCTCTCGAGGGATGATCGCCTCCACTAGGTACGTCATGCAGCCATCATCACGTGAGCCCGTCGACGGCATAACCGTCACGTCAAAAGACCACTTGATATTCGGAGGGTGAGTCAAGACGCTATCGAGTCCATCGAGCCCCACGTCTTTGGTGAGTGCCTGGAACGAGAGAATAGTTGGACCACCCGGTAGTCGAAGCTGTGTGCACATTTCGCTCATTTCGGACACCGAATCCGGAGTTTTCGGACAGTCTCAGGTGGGATGTGTTCGGTAGCCATCTGGTGCCACGCTTAACCCCTACCTCACCTCCTTTCTGGTGATGGTTCTTGGTCGGTGATCGATCGTTCTCATCCTAGGTGTGGGGCCTCCTGTCATCCGTTCGCATCGGGTGCATGGACCACTTTGCGCATCGATTCTCCGTTCAGTTCGATGCGGTGAAGATTCGTCGTCAGTCGGTCGAGGAGTGCATCGGCGATCGTTGGGTCACCAATGCTTGCGTACCAGTTGGCGACTGGCAGCTGTGAGGTGAGAATCGTTGAGCGCAGTCCATAGCGATCCTCGATCACCTCTAGGGTGTCACTGGCGGCATCTGGACTGATGGGTCGAATGAGAAAGTCATCGAGTATCAACACCTCCACCTTGGACCAGGCGTTCATGAGACGTGCCAGTCTTCCATCACCGCGGGCAATGCTAAGTTCTTCAAGCATGCGGGGATAGCGAAGGTAGAGAGCCGAGTGTCCCTGACGGATGGCTGAGTGGGCAAGGGCACATGCGACGTAGGTCTTACCCACCCCCGTGGGTCCAAGCACGGCTACTTGGTCGTGGTTGCGTACCTAAGTTCGCGCTTGCCAAGGACAGTATCTGGGAACGGTCAAGTCCTCGTGAGGCGCGAAAGTCAAGGGACTCTACGCTTGCCCCGGAGCGTAACTTGGCCGCCCGCAGGAGTCGCTCCATCCGACGCTCGTCTCGGTAGGTCATCTCTGCGGTGACAAGGTGGCTAAGGCGCTCATCAAAGCCCAGGGTGAGAAAGTCAGATGAGCGTGACTGTTGTTCGAGGGCGTCGATCATTCCCTCAAGTCGGAGACGCCCTAAGGCTTCAATGGTCTGGTTGGTCATGGTCATGGTGTTCCTTTCTTGGTTGCTTACTGGTAGTAGTCGGGACCACGAAGGTTCTCGTGGGTAGGTCCGGGTTGAGAGGGAGGTGTTTGAGCTGGTAACGGTGCGCTATCGAGTCCGTTCTTCAAGATTGAGGCCACACTGCGATAGGAGTAGGACTCCAAGGGAAAGAGCGCGACTACAAGCTGCTTCAAGTCGCTCTGGTGAGTACGTCTTTGCGAGACGCATGATGGGAAAGACAGCTCCGGTATCCCTGTTCTGGATGCGGTCGGCGTTCAAGTACTCCCTCTACCAGGGACCCCGTCATTGGCCCGGTAGTCTTTGCCCAGTTGATAATGCGTGAGGGGCTCCACTCGAGGTGAGCCCGGTGAGAGGCTGGCATGTGGGAGGGGTCCGTGGTAAAGCCATAGCGGACGCTGCTGCGGGGATGGAGAGCCACTCTGACTCCCTTAGCAAAGATCTGCACGCTCTTCTCTGACAACCGCACCTCGACCTGGGTCCCTACCAGCTGGTAGGGCACTGAGTAGTAGTGACGATCAGCGCTCACGATGATGTGATAGTCAATGCTGACCTTGGCCCGCTTCCAGGTAGCAAACTCATAGGGAGTAGCTGGTAGTGGGCGCAGATGGTCACGTTCAATGCTCTCGAAGAGTTCTTGGCGTGAGGTACCAAGGGACTTGGTGACTCTATGGTTGAGATCCCAGGTCAGCCTTGCAATCGCGGCATTGGCCTCGGCGATACTATGAAAGTGCTCATTGCGAAGTCGTGCCAGAATCCAGCGTTCAACCACCAGTACTGCCACCTCGACTTTTGGCTTATCCCGAGGCCGGTAGGGTCTAGCAGGCAGTACGGTCATTTGATAGTAGGTGGCCATCTCAAGGTAGGTTGCATTGGGAACGGGCTCATACCGGTCAGCTTTGGTGACTGCGGTACGCATACCATCACACACGAATCGCATCTGTCACCCCGCCAAAGGAGCTAAAGGCACGGGTGTGAGCACCAATGTGCGTGATAGAGGTTCTGATTGGCCAAAGCCTCCACGTAGGTCAGGTTCGAGGCCCCAAGGACAGCGACGAAGATCTGGGCGTAGAACTCGACCTCGTCATCTGGACCATAGATGGGAAGAGTGTCCCCAGCGAAGTCGACAAAGGTCTTCGCCCCTGCCACATGACGCTGGCGCATGGTTGGCGAGAGAGTACCCGCGAATCGTCGGTAGTACTCACAGAACTGGGTGTAGCCATAGCCATCAGGGTGGGCCTCTCGGTACTCAACCCAAAGGAGCATGAGTGTCATATGGGGACGCTTCAGCTCCCGGTGGAGGTAGCTAAGATCGGGCATCGGTTTGGCCCCAACAGCCGGCACACTAACCCCAAACAACCTGGACTCTAAGGCATCGTCGTCAAGGTCTTCGGGAAGCGGCCAACTCAGTCCAGCCTCCTTTGCCCGCTTGACATAGTCAGATACCGTGCTCTTGGGTAGTGAAGTGGCTTTGGAGATCTCTCGGATGCTCCGTTGCTCAGCGAGAGCGAGCCTCAGTACTTCTCTGATTTGGCGCATGATGATGCGGGGACGTGACACAACTACCTCCTCGGAACACTCGTTGTCCGATTCAGTATGGCTACCTCAATGACTCACCCTGTCTAGGTGTCCGAAAACTCCGAAACGGGTGTCCGGATTGGACCGAAACGGGTGTCCGAAAACCTCCGAAATCTGCACTGTGCTCGACCGCTGGCATGAGGGGTACTTACCTGGGTAAGGTTCAGCATCTCCGTCAAGTAACCGTCGAGATTCAAAAATACTCCCTTAACCTGATCAACAAGTTGTGCCTGAAGATTTGCCACATCCTTGTCCAGGGTTTCTGCGAACGCGCGAATGAGATCTCTGCGCCTGAGGGTTGAGTTAACGGAGATCGAGGCAATGGGGAGTATTGCTGAGCAACTGGGGCAGAGTCGCTCGCCAATCCCAGAAGGGCTAAAGACTCGGCGAACGTCGTTGCCTTCGAACTCCCGCTGACATCGGATGTTCGTGCAGACTGGGCTTGCACTGAATGTGATCCCTAGAGTATTACTGCGGCGGGGCTTACCACCCTTACGTTTGTCGTAGAACGCCACACCGCACTGGGCACTCTTGGCGATCACCTCGAAGGCGGTGGTGTAGTTTTCCACAATTTTGCCACGCATGTTTGCTACTCCTTCACTCTTGTAATGCTCAGTTTGGGAGAAGCCTCTGACACGGGACGATCCTCGTCGGGTGGCCTATGCCTGCATAAGCCAAGGTCCTCTTGTGTCACACCGTGGTCCACTCCTGTACAATCGCCACACGCGCTCTCGGTTTGATATAGAACGGGATGAGAGCCCAAACTATAACGAGTAAGCGTCGAGCAGTACTCTGGCAACCCGAAGGAATGAGAAGCAACAAGAGTCTGTAATTGCTACGAGTTCCCGGGATCTCCAGCGACGGACGACGTAGATCCTTGACAACGCAGTCCTGATTTTCGCCATGATGACAGAACCTCGCATAATCGGGTTACGCTTGACACCATGCCTTCAGACCAGGAATTGGGTAACACTAACGGTCCTGGTGACGCAGACCGACTGTCGACGGAATCGTGTTGGGTCGTCGCGATTCAGTCGATCAGACAACGATTTGAAGTGAAGACTGAATCCATCCGTGAGTTATTGAAGCCCAACAAGTATTCACAGGACATGCCTCACGATCTGAAAGAGTTGGCTAGGGAATTAGATGGACAGCGAAAGCTCAAGGCTGAACACGCAGCCAGGGAGCTTGACAGAAAGGTAACAGCACTTCTTGTGCGAGAACCAGAGGGCGATCGGCTCGATTTGGAGTCTGACGGGGTTGACAACGTTGCGATTCCCTTGGAACTTTTTGTCGTCTTAGCGGTCGATCATATGGGCCAACCCCAACTTCGCGAATTGATCGAAGAGTTTGGACGTGCCTGTGGAAACGACCCTGCGACCATCACGTATGGAACCTATTATTTTCAGTGGCTCAAGCGTGAAGACCCAGCCGACACACTTCGGCGGGCGATTCTGCCGATCTTGGTGGCTGACTTTGAGGAATTGATCGCTGGCCTTGTCAGGGTCTACCATCTCTCGGAAAATATGGAGTTACCGAATGCCGTCAAGAAAGGGCACAAAGCGACGGAGGGTCCTCCGAAGACCTGGAGCGACAAGGTATTGAGCCTCGTTGACCTCGATGTCCCTCAATTGCTTGGAGAGGACTGGCTCAGTGTGTTCGAGCTCTTTGCTCGACGCCACACGATCATACATCAGGGAGGGCGAGCAGATGACAAATACTGCTGCTATCTCCGTGCGCAAGGAATTGATCCTCCGCCAGTAGGGTCATCGCTGGTGTGTGATCAGTCGTACCTGGATTCTGCAATTTCGATCTTCGAGCGTCTGGCCGATCTGCTGGCGGTGACTTTTGCAGCGAAGCTAGCCCCAGGAGAGGAGGCGCTAGCCGACTTCGCGAATAGGGCGGTCGTTCGAGCACTCCATGAGTCCCGTTGGAATGAAGCTGACTTAATGGCCGGCCTGGTAGTGGTGGGGTTCCCGGATGACCATCAACATCACAGAATCAGGATCAACCGTTGGATGGCGAAGAAGATGCTGAGCACCGACGATGCTGAGCAACAGAGGGAACTGCGCGAAGAGATTCAAAGGTGGGGTCCTCCCCCTGGCCAGCCGGACTATCGCCTCGCAAAGTCGATCCTCTTGGAAGATGAGCGAGCCGCCATCGATGCACTAGAGGAGTGTTTGAACTCACGGCAACTATCAATAGTTGAGCTTAGAAGTTGGCCGCTCATCGAGTTTATGAACGAGAGCTCAGAGGGTTTTAGGAAGGCATTCGAGGTTAATGCGCATAGGAGGGCACGCAACCAACGCATACGCTCCAAAAGAAATCGGCATGGGAGACGGGGTGGCTAGGCTCGCGCATGCTGAAGACCCTTGCCGCCGAATCGTCACCCGCCTGCAAGGCTGTCATTCTTCGTTCGGGGGTATTGGGCAGACAGCTGGGCGCTGCTCAAGAAGAACTAGTTAACCGCGTCTAGCACAAGTTTTGGAGAGATTTTACGACCTTACTCGCATCCATGATGCAAACTCCCAGTTCACAGTGGTTGTAAGGCCAATGTTAAAAAAGGATAGTCGCATAGTTAACAGAGGATAGCTACCCTTATGAGAGGGGCATTCTCCCAGCTCAGGTGAGTTTCACAAACGGCCCGCCAAGGGCTGTTTGCGAAACTGCCCCATCCACGTTTGCGAAATTCACCAAGAACTGACCTTACCCTGGTAAAGGTCGAATGTGGGCGACATTGCAAACGTGCATGATCTCCTCGATAACCATGTGATTCTCGATCTTTCAGTCTCTCGACCGGGTCTAGAGATGCGTCTACGTACCCAAGCTACAAGTGCCAGGTCAAGTCGTCTACTTGTTGCGCGATCATCGCAAGATGCCAATTGCCTCTCCGGCGATCATCTCGGAGGATGCGGAATCGTTTCAAGGAGGGCCGTTGAAAGGCCACTCGCATCTAGTTCACCTAATACGTGTCTCGACCGGTATGTGTTGATGGGGAGACGCTTGCTCTAGCAACGATCTCGAGGCACCCTCATGAGCTACGCTGTCCACTATCCCCGGAGATTCTGGAAACTCGGTCCAAATTCTTACAGGAAATACCATTTCAGGGCTAGTGCTAATGGAATGTGCAATCAGGACAGTCGGCTAGTCATGGAAGAATAACCACACTAACGTGTACTCCATTCTCCAGGGTCAAATTGACAATGGACGGCCGCTCGTACACGACACACCTCTGATTGACAGAAATAACCAGGACAGATGCGAGACGACGCTGTTGTTTGGTCAAGTTACAAATCCGAGGTCGAGTCTTTGCAAAACTTGTGGGAGGGTGATCGGATGTTGAACGAGGCAGGAGTTGAGTGAGGGCAAGATCGTCAAGTTTCCTGGCTCGAGAGCGATCGATGATGGTGACCTTTTGCGGTCAATCTCCTAAACTGGTGATATGGCGCTGTTAGGTGAGTACGAGCCGAGCACCCAAGAGTGGGTTCGCGATCAAGTGGAACGCTATGAGCGCACGAACGGGCGTGAAGGCGGGACACTGGCCGATACCGGACTCCCAGTTATTGTTCTTTGGACCCTAGGGGCAAAGACCGGTAAGTTGCGTAAAACGCCGCTCATGAGGGTGGAACATCAGGGCGAGTATGCACTCGTCGCCTCAAAGGGCGGCGCACCTGAACATCCGTTCTGGTTTTACAACCTTATCGCTCATCCCGACAAGGTAACCATCCATGACCGGGAGCTTCTCATGGATGCGACGGTTCGCCAGGTTGAGGGTCAGGAGCGAGTGCTGTGGTGGGAGCGTGCGGTTGCCGCTTTCCCGCCCTATGCGGAATATCAGACCAAGACGACCCGCCACATTCCGGTCTTCGTGGCAACCGCTAAGAGTTAGGACACTGCAAAGATCGCGGGGTCGGCAAAGATCGCGCAAGGGAATGCATTGCCTGGGTGGAGGGGCCGTTCATCCGGTTGTAGGTCAAAGATCTACCATCCGTGCATATCGGTTCGGTCCCCATCCAGCACGGGTCCGTCATGGCTGAAGCTGTGCTCTAGAACTGCCGAATCGCAACGAAGCAGGCTCGATGATATTGCTCTTTGGATATGAGAGCTGTATGTCATCAACGACTGTCGCGTTGGTGAATGGCGAGATCATTGGTACGATGTGTCCTGTCTAAGGGTTGATAGTTGGTTCTTGTTCAGTACAATGTTTCGGAAGTTACTGAGTTCATGTGCGGGGATCGTGACGACTTAGAACGATTCTAAAGCTAGAAGTACGTAGAACTTCTGTTTTTTCGACGAGTCCCTATACTGGATGCATGGAGTCGGCTGTGGTAAACCCTGAACAGTTAATTGATCGCCTGCGCAGTCGGGGTTGGCGACTCAGTGCCCAGCGTCGCGTGGTGGCAGAGGCGCTCCAAGGCGACCATGTCCATATGAGTGCTGAAGAGATCTACAGTCTTGCGCGCGAGCGACTCGAGGAGATCAGTCAGGCTACCGTTTACAACACCCTACGTGAACTTGTCAGCATGGGCGAGGTCCGCGTACTCTTGGCTGACGATGGGGTAAAACGCTATGACCCAAATGTTGCGGTGGCGCATCATCATCTGTTGTGTGTCCATTGCCAAACCTTTAAGGACGTGCACCCAAGCGGTGATGATGGTGTTGAACTCCCTGACGCTGAACGTTTCGGCTTCATACTTACTGGAATGGATATCGTCTTCAAAGGCATTTGTCCAGAGTGTCAGCTCGTGCTCGGAGTCCAGGATCACCAGTGACGGGAGATTAGTTCGTCCCAGCCAGTCTCCGTTGTGTAAACTGTAGTCGAGCTGTGCGGGTCTGCTAGAGGGGGAAGCTGACGCCAGAGAGGGTGGCGGAGATCTCCCAGAGTTCCCTTGCAACTTCCTCATCGAGCGCGGCTTTTGGTACGTGAGCAGGGGCTGCTTTCCTGCCCCAGAGTTCTTTCAACCCATCGGGTCCGAGATAGGTCCCATTGTCAAGAGTCAAGTCAGTCGCCGCTCGAATGAGAGGGATGGCGCCTCGTTCGGCGGACTGTGCAAAGAGGAGGTTGGCGCCGATCATAGCGACCTCGCCCACTCGACCAAGATTCGCTCTGCCAGTCCGCCGTTGAAGGCCGGTGTTAGCAAAACCCGGATGAGCGATCACGCTGGTGAGTGAGAGACCCTTGGTCTCTGCCCTGCGTGCAAGCTCCTTGCCAAAGAGCAGGTTGGCGAGCTTGGACTGGGCATAGGCACGAGAGCGTCCATAATGGGTTAGTCCTTGCAGGTCGTCAAGCTGAACGCTCCCATGATTTGCCACCAAACTCGCGACGGAGACGACCCTTGGGGCCTCGCTTGCCAGCAGCCGCTCGAACAGTTGGGCGGTCAGGGCGTAGTGGGCAAGGTAGTTGATTCCAAACTGCTGCTCAAATCCATCCACCGTCATCGCCCTAGGCAGCATCATGACTCCTGCGTTGTTGACGAGGACGTCAAGGACGTGGTGACGTTCGGCGAGCTCCTGTGCCGCCTCTTGAACTGACGCAAGGTTCGCTAGGTCCATCGCGAGTAGTTCGAGATTCGCCGCTGGCACTCGTTGGTGAATCCAATCGATAGCTGCTTGTCCGCGTTGAGCACTTCGGCAACCCAGGATCACCACGGAGCCGCGCTGGGCAAGTCCGAGGCTACACCACCGACCTAAGCCACCGTTGGCACCAGTGACAAGTGCTACTTTGGGAGACGTGGCACTGTTGGGAGGGAGATCCGACACTGTTGGGCAGTCTACTGCCTTCGAGCATCCCACGCAGGTGCGATCATTCGGGCAATCGCGGTATTGACGCCAGTAACTCCCGGGTGTAGGGGTGCTGTGGGTGGGTGAAGAGCATCTCGGTGGTATTCTCTTCGACCAGTTTTCCTCGATAGAGGACGACTACTCGTGAACAGATATGGCGAATGACCGCTAGGTCATGGGAGATGAATACCAGGGTCAAACCGAGCTCATCAACGAGGTTGGCGATGAGATTCAGAACCTGAGCTCGAACGGAGACGTCGAGGCCCGAGACAGCTTCGTCGGCGACCAGCACTGATGGTCGTGGGGCAAGAGCCCGCGCGATGGCGACCCGCTGGCGCTGTCCTCCGGAGAGCTGATGCGGATAGAGCGTCTCGGTATTGGGAGTGAGGCCAACAGCCCGCAGGAGTTCTTGCACTCGCAGTTGCGGATCTTCGGCCACACGGAGAGCCCGTAGCGGTTCTGCGATCGATGCACCGATTGAGAGGCGCGGATCCAAGGAACCAAAAGGGTCTTGAAAGACGATCTGCACTTGTTGGCGGAAGTTGAGCAGCGGCTCACCCTTTGCGGGCAGTGGTTGACCCATGAAGAGGAGTTCACCGGAACTTGGCGTATCGAGGGCTACTAGGAGCCGCGCGAGTGTCGTTTTGCCTGACCCGGATTCACCAACGATTCCCACGCGTTCCCCCGTATGGATGGTGAGGTTGAGGCTATCGAGAGCGATAACGTTGCGGCGGCTTCCGCCGTAGATCCGGCTGACCTGATGAAGCGTAAAGAGTGTTGATGGGGTGGCGGGTGTGCTTGTCACTTAGCTTTTTGTCCCATAGGGATGCCAGCACCGTACCTGGTGGTGGGTGCCATCAGACGATGGCGCAGAGCGACAGCGTTCCGATTCGCGTTCGCATCGGCCACGAAAGGTGCAACCCTGAGGGAATCGACCAGCCTCCGCAACGACTCCGGGAATCGTCGGAAGCTGCCCGAATAGTTCTTGATCAAGGTCCTCAATCCCCCGCGAGGTAGCCAAGAGGGCGCGGGTGTAGGGGTGCTGTGGTGCATGCAGCAACGCATCGGTAGGGCCCGATTCTACGATTACGCCACCGTACATGACCTGGATGCGCTCGCAGACACTAGCGACAACGGCAAGATCATGACTGATCAGCATTAAGGCACACCCATGTTCTGCGGTCAACTCTCCTAGGAGTTTAAGAACCTGTGCCTGGACGGTTACGTCGAGCGCCGTCGTTGGCTCGTCTGCCAAGATGAGATCAGGGTTACACGCGATCGCAGTGGCGATCATCACCCGCTGGCGCTGTCCTCCGGAGAGCTGATGCGGAAAGGCACGGGCTTGCTGTGCTGGTGCGTCGAAACCGACCCGTTCAAGGAGTGTGATGGCCTGGGCAACACTCGCCTTGTGAGAGAGACCCTGATGGATCCGGAGCACCTCACCAACCTGCTTTCCGACTCGCATCAATGGATTCAAGCTGGTCATCGGTTCTTGGAAGATCATGGCGATCCGATCACCGCGCAAGCGAGAGTAGCGTCGTTCGTTAAGGGCGGTGAGTTCCTGATCCGCTAGTCGAACTGAACCCGAGAGACGACCTCGCGGGGGTAAGAGACCCATGATGGTCAATGCCGTTAAGGACTTTCCTGATCCAGACTCCCCGATGAGACCGAGGCGCTCAGCGGGGGCCATCTGGAAGCTGATGCCTCGAAGCAGTTCTGTGTCGTCGATCGAGAGCCGAAGATCGGTGACCTCGAGCAGACTCATGATCGTCCCTTGAGGGTCGGGTCGAGAAGATCGCGCAACCCATCGCCAAGCGCATTGAGGCCGAACACGGTCACGGCGATTGCGAGACCGGGCCAGAGGGCCAGGAGCGGATCTTGGTAGAGGTAGTTCTGCGCGCTTTCGAGCATGCCACCCCAGGTCGGGGCGGGTGGTGGTGTGCCAAGGCCCAGGTACGAGAGTGCGGCGACCGCCAAAATGGTCACCGAAAGGAGGAGTGCGATCTGCGCTACCAGGATCGGCATGATGTTCGGCAGGACATGTCGCCGGGCGATCTGGAAGTTTGAGCGCCCATAGGCCCGCGCAGCCAGCACGTAGTCGGTTGAGAGAATTCCCAATGCAGTCGATCGAGTGACCCTCGCAAAGACGGGAATCGAGGCGATCCCGATGGCGAGGGTGGCTGTGAGGGTTGACGCACCGAGCGCGGCCACCAACGTGATGGCAGCGAGGAGGGCAGGAAAGGAGTAGAGTAGGTCGGCCCCTCGCATAATGATCTCACCGGTCACTCCACGCCGAAAGGCAGCGACGAGGCCGGCTGGCACGCCGACCACCAGAGCAATGGCCACCGCACCCAGACTCGACAGCAGGGTGATCTGTGTCCCCGTCATCAGCCGCGAGAGTACGTCGCGGCCATACTCATCGGTACCAAGTGGATGCGCAAGGCTCGGACGGAGAAACTCTGCAGCTGTGTTCACAGCCAGAGGACCATACGGCGTCCACCAGATCGAGACGATGGCGACGATGATGGCGGTGGCGACGATGATGGCACCCGCGGTTGCACTCGGACTCGAGAGGAGCAACCGCAGGCGGGAGGGTTTTGTCACACCAGTGCGTGGCGATGGCTCGTCGGTCCCCGTTGCGGGGGTGGTGATGCGTTCGCTCATGATCGTAGCCCCATGCGAGGATCGATGATCCGATAGAGTAGGTCGACGATGAGATTGACGACCAGGACGGTGGCTGCGACGAGCATGACGATGTCTTGGACGGTGATGAGGTCACGATTCGCCACACTCGAGAGCAGGAGACTTCCGAGGCCGGGGAGCGTAAAGACGGCCTCGATGACGACCGCTCCGATGATGAGCCCGGAGAGTTCCAGGCCCAAGACGGTGAGCACTGGGATACTGGCATTACGAAGCCCATGGCGGATGAGGGCCTGGTTGGGCCGAAGCCCCTTCGCTCGAGCGGTACGAAGAAAGTCGGCACCCAACACCTCCACGACCGAGGTGCGGATGTAGCGCGCCAGAATCGCACCCTCGACGAGTCCGAGTGAGATCGCTGGAAGAATCAACGACTGCAACGCCCCCGTCACGCTAGTTGACCAGGTGGTAAAGCCACTTGCTGGTAGCACCTTGAGGTCGACGGCGAACACGATGATCAACAGGATCCCGAGTACAAAGTTCGGGATTGCGATGCCAACCTGGGCGAGACCGGAGAGTACGACGCCCGAGCGCTTCGTGTGGCGAATCGCGCTGGCGATGCCAAGAGGTACCGCGATCAAGAGGCCCACGAGGAGCCCACCCAGTATCAGTGGACCAGTCACCTCTAAGGCCGCTCCGATGACCGGGGCTATTGGTTGTGATGAGATATAGGAGTCCCCTAAATGCAACGTCAAAAGTCCGTGGATCCAGTGAAGGTACTGAGCCACTAGCGGGCGGTTCAGTCCTAATTTTGCAGTGAGGGCCGCCACGGCACTCGGCGTTGCCTGGGTGCCGAGAATGACCTGGGCAGGCTTGCCGGGCAGGATATTGAGGATCCAGAAGACGAGCACCGAGGCGAGGAACAAGGTGATGAGGAGTGTGGCGAGACGCCGTATGAGGAACCTTTGGAGTTCGTGGGCGTGAACCCGACGTCGCGTGGCGACGTCGCTCGCCTTTGGTAGCTCAGCGATGAGCAACATGGACCCCTGTCATCGCTCGACCCGCGATCGACTTCCTCTGGCGACAGACAGCCCCAGCTTCATGTGGCTAACTGAGGTAGCCAAGCTGCTTGGCGGAAGCGGGGATCGTGCCACCGATTCCAACATAGGAGAGGTTGTAGGACTCCGTGTAGGCGCTGGTGGGGATGCCTACGATGTTTTTGTCGATGACGGTGATGAAGGGTGCGATGTAGAGCCAATCGTTGACCGCATCGGCGGTGATCTGCTTGAGTACCTTCTGGTAACCCGCAATCCACTGTGCTTTTGTGGGTGCGGCATTTGCGGCTGTCAGCTCACTGGCAATCTCAGGCGTCTTGGCATAGTGCCAGTAGTAGCCGGTGGTCCCATAGTTGGAGACGTCTCGTCCCTCCGCCTGGTCAATGATGGTCGCCTGGAAGTCACCTCCCTCAAAGACCTGGGAGATCCAGAGTGGAAAGTCGATCGTGGAGACACTGACCTTGATGCCGATGGCACCGAGTTCGGAGACGAGCAGCGGAGCAGCCAGCTTGGCATAGAAGTACGGTGGCAGGACCAACTGAAGCGAAAACCCCTTGGAATAACCCGCCTCTGCCATCAACTTCTTAGCCTTGGTGACGTTGTAGGGGTATTCGCTGGCGAGGTTGATGTAGTACGGATCGGCGGGCACGGTATCGGTGCCGTCGATCAGTCCGTAACCACCCGATGCGGCATTCATGATCGCCTTGCGATCGGTTGCGAAGAGGATGGCCTGGCGTACCAATTTGTTGCTGAGCGGTCCATAGGTGTTGTTCAAGGTCATCTGAACCTTGCCGTTGGTGAGACTGGAGACGACCTTGTACTTCGGATTCGATTTGAACAGCGTCGCATCCGATGGCGCAGAGAGGTTGTCGATCATGTTTACCTCACCGCTTTGCAGTGCTGCATTCAAGGAGTCGGCGTTGGAGAAGTAGCGGAAGACGACACCCGAGACGTGGGGCTGATATCCCCAGTATTGGTTGTTCCTCGCTAACGACACCGAGTAGTTCGAGACCTCACCGGTCACCTTGAAGGGACCCGTTCCGATGGGATCGGTTGCCAAGGTTGATACCGTCGATGGGTCGAGGATGACACCGTTGGAGTAGGCGGCTAAGTCATAGAGCCAGTTCCAACTCGGGTTTGTCAGTGTCACGCGCACCTGATCGGAACCCACCTGCTGTACGGAGGAGACGTCAAAGATTTTGCCGTAGGGGTAGGTCGAACCAGGGGCATACACCCGCTTCATGCTAAAGACGACGTCAGCTGGTGTGAGTGGATTACCGTTCGAGAAGGTCACGCCTTTGCGGATGGTGAAGGTGTAGACCTTGTTGGCGTCGCTCACCGTGTACGAACTGGCCAACACCGGGACGATCGATCCATTGGGTGCAAGCTGGACAAGGTGTTGGAGGACGTTATAGTCGATGACCTCATCGATGGCCTGTGAGGCGTTGGCGGTGGGGTTGAGTGTCGGCGGAAAGACATTGGAGGAGCCGATGGTTAACGTCTGTAGTGGCGTGCTCTTGTTCGTCGATGATGGTGCAGTTGAACTCGTGGATCCACATGCCGCTAGCATGAGTGCGGCGCTCGCCACAAGTGCGGTCGTCTGTGCAAGATGTCGAAGCGAACGAGCCATCTCTTCCCCTCTCGTTATTGAACCCCCGTTGGGTGTAACCATAGCCTACCCAACGACCACAAGCAGCGATCAGGGAAGTTTTGGCGACTACTTCGCCCTTCTCCATGATGGGAGGGCTGATGAAGAGAGATCCTATGCCGGTGGCAATTATCGGTATCAATTATCGAGCCTTCTGGTGATGGTGAGTTCCCCATTTCGTCCAGTCGTTGCGGTTCCAAGCGCGACCACGGCCACGGTGGCCTTATTGGCACTTGGGTCCTCGATCACCAGCGAGCGTGAAGAGCATCTTGGTGGTGCACCGATGCGAGAGATGCTCTGTCGCCGTCTGAGGATCGGAAGGTTGAGGCCGGCTGATGCTTCCAGTTATGTCATTGAGCGCAGGATGTCGCCAGTGTTGTGACCGATCACATGTGTAGGCTCATCGGAGTTCACACGCATCGCTTGGGTCGGAGCTTTGGTGCCACGCGCCTCCTATAAGAAGTGACGATTACCTCCTTGAACCGCAGGTCTCTCGCGTGGTCCCCGCAAGCGTCCCTCTCGTTCTACCCGGACACCTTGTGGTGGATCCTTTCGCTGTGCGCATCGACGCACACCGGTCATTCAGCGTGGGATTGCAGAGAAGGATTGAACGGTGGCAGGGTCTCCAGTGATGGACAGGCCGGTTGTCGGCCGATTCCAACCAAAGAGGTAGAGTTCGATGCTGGATCCGCTGACGGTGGCGTCTGGTGAACCCTCAAGATCAACAGCGCGCAGGCCCTGGTGATTGAGTTCGATAGACCACGGTCTTCCAACTCCGTCGGTAGGGATGAAGGTCAATCGGCGAGGCTGATCCACCGGCTGAGGTGTTGATCGTGCTCGGCTCGGTAAGAAGACGGTGACAAGTTCATCGAGTCCGTCTGCGGCCAAGAGAGGATCGATACCGAGGGTTTCAGGTCTTGATGGTGTCGGGGAGGCCGCATCGAGATCGACGAGGTGGATGGCGAGTTCGTGTGCGAGCCGACGCAGGTACCAACTGACCCTCTGATTCTCCCCGGTCCAATTCCAGGCTGGATCATCCATGTCGTGTGCAAGCAGGGTCTCTTTCAGAGCGCGATAGGACTCAGCAAGCCACTCGTAGTGAGGCATGCCGATGGGTGGTCCGGAAGGCATGGTGTTTGGCTCCGCATCAGCGTTGGTCTCAATCCGAACTTGCATACGAGAGAGCACGATCGCAAGGTGGTTGACCAGCTCGTCGACGGTCCAGCCGGGGCACGTCGGGATTGGGTTACTGCCTGGAAGTTCTCGTGCGAGTCCCTCGATGTTGGCCATTAGCCCTTCAATGGTTTGTAGTTGGTCGGCGTTCATCGTGCTCCTATTCGGTGTCTGCTGAAGTTTAGATGGCATCGCACGCTATCGAGGAGGCGCATGCATTCGCCGCGCCGAGTCCGGGATCGGAGGCAATAGGGTGAGAGTGAAAAGGGGGCATGATGGAAGACTTTGGGAGACTCTTTGATCTGACTGGAAAGCGCGCGCTGGTCATCGGCGCCGGAAGCGGTATCGGAGCTGCCTCGGCGCAGGGGTTGGCCGCCTTTGGCGCGCAAGTTTGGTGTGCGGACATCAACGATGCAGCGGTTGAAGGAGTGGTGAAGGATCTGCCAGGAGCAGAGGGTCTTCATTTCGATATCGCCGATGCAAGCTCGAGTGCGAACGTGCTGTCAACGCTCGGGACTCCTGACATCGTCGTGTCGACGCCAGCGATCAATGTGCGCAAGCGTCTCGCGGAGGTCAGTGACGAGGAGTTCGACCGAGTGATCGAGATCAACCTCAAGGGAAACTTCCGGGTCATGCGTGATTTCGGGCGTGCGATGGCGGCCAACGGTGGTGGAAGTATGATCGCATTTTCGAGCATTCGGGCCCAGGTTGTTGAACCGGGCCAAGGGGTTTACGCGGCTACCAAGGCTGGTGTCCTTCAGATGCTCAAGGTGCTTGCCGCAGAACTTGGACCCCAAGGAGTACGGGCTAATGCGATCGCTCCGGGCGTTGTGGAGACGCCGCTCACCGCGCAGATCAAGAACGATCAGCGCTGGTACGAGGCCTACCGCGACAAGACCATGCTTGGACGTTGGGCACAACCATCGGAGATGGTTGGGGCAGTGGTCTTTCTCGCCTCTGAGGCAAGCTCGTATGTGACTGGTTCCTATCTGGTCGTCGACGGGGGCTGGCTCGCCGCCGATGGGAGGTTCACGCCTCCGGCGTAGGTGCGCAAGAGAATGGCCTACCTGCTGTCGAATCCGGTGACCAATTCATCAGCTTTTGTGCAGTAGCTCTCTCGCGGCGAGCAGATAGACCTTCGCCGCGGCGATCACCTCTGCGACCTCCACAAACTCGTTGGCCTGATGCGCGATCCATTTTCCTCCCGGTCCATAGACCACCACTGGTAGATGCGCATCACGGTGGAGGATCGTCCCGTCGGTCGTTCCGGGAACCCCACCATAGGTTGGTTCAGCGCTGAGCACTGTCCGGTGAGCTGCCGTTAGAGAACGGACCAGGTCCGCATCGGGTGAGATGGCGGTCGGTGGACGATCGTCGATCACCTCGACCTCTCCTCGGCAGCCAGTATCCTTGGCGATGCGTTCAACCTCGGCGATAAAGGTATCGATGAGTCGGGAATGGTCAATGACAGGAGTGGTCCGGAGGTCAAAATCGGCGATTGCGACGGATGGGGTTACGTTGAGCTGAACCCGTGATCCAGCCTGTAGGACCGTTGGGGTGATGGAGATGGCTCCAAGGAGGGGGTCTTCGCCGTGTTGTGTCTGGAGTTCGACCTCGGTTTCATGGGCGAAGGTCAAGACCTCCATCAGCGCAGGTATTGGGTTGATACCTTTGGTGGGCATGGCACCATGGGAGATTCGTCCGTGCAGTCGCACTTCGAGCCGGATGGCACCCTTCTGGGTGATACAGATTTCACCAGCCTCAGGCTCACAGACGATTGCACCGATGGCTTCATTGCAGTAGCCCTTGGCGACGAAGTCCTTGACCCCGAGCATCAACTCTTCCTCATCGATGAGCGCTGCAAGCGTGAGTGTTCCTACCAATTCGCCGCTCAGTTGGAGTGCACGGGCTGCAAAGAGCATCGCCGCAAGCCCACCCTTCATGTCTGCAGAGCCTCTGCCCAGTAGACGGCCATCGACGATGTCACCGGAGTAGGGGTCAAAGTCCCAGAGATCACGTGAACCCTCCGAGACGACGTCGGTATGACCCTCAAAGATGAGATGGGGTCCAGGGGTGGAGCCCCGCAGTTGGATGATCACATTTGGTCGACCTTGCCGTACCTCATCGATGATGGGAGTCCAACCAAACCCCTCGGCGAGCTCGATCACCGCGTGGGCCGCGCCCAACTCAGTCGATCCGGTTGCTGGATCATTCACACTTGGGATGCGAACGAGGCGTTGGGTGAAGTCGATGAGCCCCTGTGTGTCGAGATAACTAAGTAGTTCGTTCGATGATGGTGCGCTCATCTTCCCCCTTTGTATTGCCTATTTGTACTGCCCCTTTGTGCCGCCCAGTCTATTGCGCGTGTCTGTTGGTCGAGAACCAGCCCAAGTGACCAATGATCGTGGGACACACAAGCTTTTGGTACCGGTAACGGTCTTGCAAGCTCCGATTCACTTGGTGGCAACCTTTGACCACCATGCTGGACGTATGGATACCTTCAAGATTGCGAATACGAGAGATGGTCAGCGGATGATTGAAGCAGAACGATGGATACCACTTGACGGTGCGGCCAACGTTCGCGACCTTGGAGGCTATCCAGTAGGACAAGACGGTGTGATTCGATCGAGGGAGATCTTTCGTGGAGACTCACCGCATCGTCTCACCCACAGCGACGTCGAGCGCCTCCGTGCCACCGGTATCCGTACCCGGATCGATCTGCGACGCGATGAGGAGCTCATCCGCTTTGGTAGTGGGCCCATTGGTCAGGTTGTGGCGATCACGATGCATGCGCCACTGCGCCCAACGTTGGCAGATCCTGGTTCGGAATCGCAGTCGCTTGGTGAACTGTACCAACGGTATCTTCTCGAGAGTCCCTATGAGTTGGCCAGTGCGCTACGTTTCCTGGCGGATCCTCTCCAGCGACCTGTGCTTTTTCACTGCTATGCCGGCAAGGATAGGACGGGGGTAGTGACGGCGCTGCTGTTATCGGTCCTCGGCGTAACCGATGAGGTCATTGTGGCCGATTACGCGAAGACCACCTTTGTCCGCGATGCCTTCCTGGCTTTGGCCGGTGAGGAGTTAGGCATCTCTCGCGATGGTGAGCTGACGGCTGACTCTCCGGCGCTGGCTGCCGATCCGGAGACGATGGCAGCGACTCTGCATTGGCTGAAGATGACGTTTGGCTCCACGCAGTCCTATCTCGAGGGTGCTGGTTTGTCGTGCCAGATCATCGACCGGCTACGAGCCGACCTTGTCGTCTTCTAGCGGTCCTACCTGTCGTCCCCGTCGAAGAACAGCGTAAACAGAGCCATCGATATTGGCAAAGGAGGAGTTTGTGGATACGAGACTTGAATCGAAGCAGTTGACACGTACTATCTCCGGGCCTCAGAATGAGGCGCGAGCCACACGATGCTACCAATAGGCGGTGTTCGCGGCCGGCCAATTGGATCGGTGTCTTTCTGGCGGGTGCAGAGTACCTTGCGCTGATGGAAGTGAACGTTGACAGAGCCTTGTCAGGGGTTGACAGGAGACAGCGTGCAGGGAGTTGCTCTGTGGGGAGGTGAATGCGCACGCCGTATCAGGCTTGATCCTCGCGGTTGCTCGCAGCAGGGAGATTGGAGCAGGGTAGGAGAAAGGACCTTTGGACGCGGATTTGCCATCACTGCTAGTGTTGCCTTTGGTGGGAGGGACCGAAGATCGGTCCATCTCGAAGAAGATGAGAGGGAGCGACCAGATATGGATGAACTTTGGCGATATGACGCGGCTGGTCTTGCGGAGCTGATCCGAGCAAAGCAGGTGAGCTCACTCGAGGTGACTGACGCGGCCATCAGCCGTATCGAGACGCTCAACCCCATCCTCAATGCGGTCATTGTCGATCGCTTTGAGCAGGCACGGAAAGAAGCCCGGCTCAACCGCAGCGGTTCCTTTGCGGGCGTCCCCTTGTTGCTTAAGGACCTGGGCGCAGCCCAAGAGGGCGAACCGTTCTGGCTCGGCTCAGCGGTACTGCGCAACGCTGACTATCGCGCCCCGGTGACGAGTTACTACGTTCAGGCACTGCTCGATGCAGGCTTCATCGTCATCGGTAGAACAAACGCACCGGAGTTCGGTACCAATATCACCACGGAGCCGGTCTCTACTGGCGCCACCCGGAACCCCTGGAATCTGGAGTACTCCTCCGGCGGATCCTCCGGCGGATCGGCGGTGGCGGTGGCGACGGGCATGGCACCGGTTGGTCAAGCGAGCGATGGAGGTGGATCCATTCGCTTTCCGGCGAGTTATTGCGGGTTGGTCGGCCTGAAGCCCTCGAGAGGTCGTGTCTCGAAGGGCCCATTGGCCGGTGATGGCTGGGCGGGTTCGACGATCGATGGAGCCCTGACCCGTTCGATCCGTGATGCGGCCGTAGTGCTTGATGTGATGGCGGGGTATCGTAGCGGCGATCCCTATACGGCGCCGGCCTTCGCACGGCCACTCATCGAAGAGGTGAACCAACCGGTCAGACGCCTGCGCATTGGCGTACTCGACCACCCGCTGCTGCGTGCAGCACAGGCTGATCCCCGTGTCACGGAGGCCGTTCGCGCCGTTGCAGATCTTCTCGGTCAACACGGCCATATGGTGGAAGAGGCATGGCCGGAGGCCTTAGGGGAGGAGGAGTTCCAGCCCCGCTTTGTCGATGTCGTGAAGGGCTCGATCGCCCAACAGTTGCGTTCCATCGAACGGATGCTGGGTCGCTCTGTCGATCTTGACGAGATCGAATCCGATAACCGGGTCTTCGTGGAACTTGGACGTCAGCTGCCAGCATATCGGTACGTCGAGTCGGTGGATTGGTTACAGGCCTACGGCCGACGCGTCGCCAAGTTCTTTGAGATCGATGGCTATGATCTTCTCCTCACCCCTGTTGCTCCTCGTTTGCCACCCAAGCTGGGTTACCTCAGCGATCCGAAGCTCGGTCTTGACCGCCAGCTCGAGTTCCTCGGCTTCACCGGTCAGTTCAACGTCTCGGGTCAACCGACGATCTCGTTGCCGCTTGCGATGAGTTCTGGTGAAGACCCCCTCCCGATCGGCATCCAGCTGGTGGCGGCCTATGGGCATGAGGATCTGCTTATACGGATTGGATCGTGGTTGGAACAGGCCATGCCGTGGGCGGGACGCTGGCCGACGATCGCGCTTGCGGGCCCGCCAGCATGACGCGGATTGTGCATGTCTCGGATCTGCACTTCGAACTCGCACCCGAGCGGTTCAAACCGGGCATTCGTCAGATTCTTGATCGGTCGATCCCCCTGCTGCAGGCGGCTGATCCGGACCTCCTCGTCGTTACCGGTGACCTCACCAGCTACGGATGCTTTGATCGCAGTCAACTGATGGGAGTCCGTCGATGGCTCGATGGGATTGGTCGTAGGTACCTCGCGATCCCTGGAAATCATGATCTGTCGGCGAACACGGTACGTGGTAGCGCCTACCCCATCATGGAGACCTATGAGGCGGTTTCTTGGAAGCGGACGAACTTTGCATCGACCTTCGATCAAGAACCGCTTGTCATCGTCCAAGAGGGCCCCCTCACACTGTTGGCCATCGCGTTACGAGAGGGTGATCCCGACGGTGGTCTTGAACAACTCTCTATGGCACTCGAAGATCTTGATGGTCCGGCGCTCGTGTTGGGTCATTATCCCCTTGTTGCGACCAAGGATCACGGAGTGCTAGCAACTTTTGGTTATGAGGGCTACATCGACGGCGTGCGTGACCGACTGCTCAACCTATTGTTGGCACAACCACTGGTGCGAGCCTACCTCTGTGGCCATGTCCACGCCCAAACCGTGACCACCCTTGGCGGTGAGCTGGTGCAGCTCTCCGCGGGTGGGCTTGGCCCTGGGGCGAGCGCTGGTTGGATCATCGATGTCAAAGGACCGAACCTTGAGGTGCGTTCCCTGCGTGGAGAAGGGCCTCAGGTCTTCTGGCCCCAAGAGATGCTCGGTGATTGCGATCCGCTTGACTATCACCTCTGGTGTGGCAACGAGCCAATGATCATCTCGCTCTCCCCGCCTGTCAGCTAGATGGATGACGTGAGCGTCAGGCTCGCGGACGACTGCACTTTGTTGGCGATATGGTGCACTGATGGTACCGTTGATTGCATTCCTCATTTGGTTGCCCGTTGTCGCACTGGTGTTGGGGCGGTTCGCGATTGAGCTACTTTGGCGCCGGACGGTGGGATATCGCGTGTGGGTCTCGTATCGCGAGACAGAACGAGCGCCTTGGAGGGCGCGGTTGCGTGAGCTCCGGCGCGAGAGTGCCAGCCTCGATAGTGCTGAAGGTCTCCCCACTGCCTACCTGATGGCGCGGCAGACGCACCTTAGCGTGATCAGGCTGTGCAATGCCATAGTCATGACAGTTGTCGTCAGTAGCCTGTTGCTCCTTGCGGGTGCCTTTTGGGTGATTAACGTCATCGGCATTGCCATTGCCATTCTTGCAGCGGAGATCGTCGCCTCTGTCCGGTATCGTCGCATCTTCGCGTCGATTGAACGGATCCTTGTGCTGCGCCGTGGTGGTGATCCGCAAGGAGCGTCGCAGTCCTCGTCGATCGAATGGAGCTGAATGGAAAGGCTGTCTCGCCACGATGACCAGGTGGGCCGGACAACTTCCATGATCGATGCAACCTGGACGGAGATAACCGTTGAGGTAAGACGAGCGACGCTGGCGGACCTGCATTGCTAACGGTGGCATTGCTAACGATAGCATTGCTGCCCGGTCAAGCAGCCCGGTAGATAGAGCAACGATCGCCGCGCTGACGCTTCGCCTCTGTTCTGGCACAACAGTATTTTGGCACAACAGTGACGATGAACCCCAACACTCGTGAACGTGTCGATGCTACCACCAACACGGTGTAGCGCAACGAGAACACTCGGCCGTACCGGATGATGACGGGCCCGAGCGAGGGATGACCACTAAGGACGCAAGCAATAATAACCTGAACAGTTATGGGGCAGGCTGCTGGTTCCGCGGTCTCAGTCGGTAGTTCCATT
>NZ_DAHXOI010000026.1 GCF_027364955.1 Ferrimicrobium sp. | reverse complement strand
CTGGCCCACCCGGGCTTCACCTACTCGTTTTAGGGATCGAACGGGGCAATACCCAGTGGCCTTGGACACAGCAAGGGTGGGACTTAGGGCCTTGGTGAGGAGTGGCGGAGAGGGAGGGATTTGAACCCTCGGACCCGCATTACCAGGTCAACTCATTAGCAGTGAGTCCCATTCGGCCTCTCTGGCACCTCTCCGTAACCCACCATTGTAGAGCACGATGCTTGGTCTCCGTGATCAGTTGCACAAAAATTCGTCAACGCTGGTCCGTTCTGACCGATCGCTGCGGTGGCACGGATCACCTTGTGCCGCACAGTTGGCCATCGAACAAGCCAGGCGACCTAACTCGCTACTATCGTAGGTATGCAGATCACCGTGCCCGAACGTTTTTCGCTCCTAGTCGATCGATTTCCAGGGCTACCAATTGTCGTTCAACAACCCGACCAACCATGGGATGAGCGACTCGCCGCAACGACCTTTTTCATCCCTGACTACATGTCGGGTCGGGCAGGCGTCGCTAATCTCTCTCGGATGCCAAAAGTCGAGGTTGTGCAGATCCTCAGCGCTGGCGTCGACAGTGTGAAGGATCTGATTCCCGATGGCGTTACCCTCTGCAACGCCAAGGGCGTACACGACGCCGCCACGGCCGAGATGGCCATCACCTTAACGCTCGCCTCCTTACGAGGCCTCGGCCACTTCCGGGATCTCCAGCACGACCGACATTGGGACAACCGCAGCTATGCCTCGCTGGCTGACCGTCGAGTGCTGCTGATCGGCTATGGATCGATTGGCACCGCGATTGAGGCACGGCTGAGCGGGTTCGAAGTCCAGATCACCCGAGTGGCAAGGGTTGGCCGGGTCACACCGCGGGTCTTTGGCTACGACGAGCTCGACGAGCTGATCCCCGATGCCGACGTCATCATTGTAATCGTCCCGTTAACGCAGCAGACCAGGGGGATGATCGATGCGCATTTTCTTAGCCTCATGCACGATGGTGCCCTTCTTGTCAACGTGGCCCGTGGTCCGGTCGTCGACACCGATGCACTCGTTGGGGCGTTAGCAGACAGACGGATCTTTGCAGCACTCGACGTGACCGATCCGGAGCCGCTCCCATCAGACTCGCCGCTCTGGCGTCTGGATAACTGTCTTATCACGCCACATGTCGGTGGCGACACTGACGCCTTTTATCCGCGTGCCCTCGAACTCCTCACCCGCAACATCGAACGTTACCGCAGGGGCCTGCCACTCTTGAACGTCATCAAGGGCGAGTACTGATATCAACCGCCTCGCGCTCCTCCTCTTTTCGATATTGGGCTCGCCTCGATACTGGATGCCGGCGCGAGTGTCCAACGACATCGCACCGGATCAGGTGATGTCATCGCACGATATCCACCTAGATTCCTACAGCAGCAACCAGCTGTTGAGTGATTTGGTTATATCGTTATAACGCCTACAATAGATTCTCTCGATCCTGCATTGGGAGTCCGGGGCGATCGGCACGAGGTACTTGCCGGGCCTCTTGACCGGTCAACCGCAGTTTTCACCCACCGTCTCAAGACCTATCGGGGCAGTTCGAACGCATAAAACAGTTGGTCTCCCGGCTCATGAGCGGTCCGTCTATCTCACAGCTCCAAGTGGTGTGATCGGTTGATCGCCGGTACTAATTTCTCGATATGCACTCGAATTCATGAGTCACAGGACTTAAGCCATCCAAAAAATAGGACTAAAGTCCTCTTTGTGGGGCAACTCACGACTATGTGCCAAGAAAGGGGGGATTACTATGCCAGACGGGCTTCACCACAGGGTAGTAATCATTGGAGGAGGGACTGCTGGTATCACCGTGGCCGCTCGACTACGAAACGCTGGCGAGTCCGATGTAGCCATCATCGAACCATCAGAAGACCACTACTATCAACCACTCTGGACGATCGTGGGGGCAGGTCTGGCCAAGGCGGCTGAGACCTTGCGCAGCGAGGCATCGGTGATGCCAAGAGGTGTGAAGTGGATTCGTGACGCCGCCACTGAGATCGATCCCGACACCCAAACCGTCACCACCGCGGCTGGTGTCCTCGTGAACTATGACTACCTCGTTGTCTGTCCCGGGATCCAACTCGACTACGACAAGATCCCTGGGCTCGTTGATACACTCGGCAAGAACGGAGTCTCCAGCAACTATCGCATCGACCTCGCACCGAGAACGTATGAGTTCTTTCGAGATATGACCTCAGGTACAGCGGTCTTCACCATGCCGTCTGGTCCCATTAAATGCGCGGGGGCACCCCAAAAGATCGCCTACCTTGCCGCCGACCACTGGCAGAAGCGGGGCGTTCTCAAGAACATCCACATGATCCTTGTCCTGCCGACACCTGGCATGTTTGGGGTGCCAGAGTTCTCCAACGTCCTCGACGAAGTGGTCAAACGCTACAACATCGATGTCCGTTTCCAAAGCGAGATGATCGAGATCGACGGCAACAAACGAGAGGTCGTCATCAAAGACAACAAAGAGGATTCGACCACAACCATCAAGTATGACTTCTTGCACGCGGTACCCCCGCAGAGCGCCCCTGATTGGATCAAACGATCGCCTATCAGCGATAAGACCGCAAACGGTTATGTCGACGTTGGCAAAACCTCTCACCAACATCCCACCTACCATAACATCTTCGCGCTGGGCGATGCGGGGAACACCCCCAACTCAAAGACGGGTGCGGCCATCCGCAAGCAGGCCCCAGTCGTGGTTGCCAACCTCCTCGCCGAGATGCGTGGACAAGCCCTTTCTGCGGAATACGATGGCTACGCCTCGTGCCCCCTCGTGACCGCACACAACCGCATGTTGCTTGCAGAGTTTGACTACACCATGAAGCCACACCCGACGATCCCTGTGATCAACACCCAGAAGGAGCGCTACGACATGTGGCTCCTTAAGCGCTACGGCTTACCAATGATGTACTGGAACTTGATGTTAAAGGGTCGCGCATAAGCGAGGGTGCGTTCGTTCTGGCGGCAGGTTCCCTGCCTGAATGATAACAAACCCGCCGATGACCATGAAACCTACCCTTGAGCCATTGACAGCAACCAACGGCTCAAGGGCGCCGGATGCACAGCCTCCACGAGAGACAGCACCGACCGCCGCTCGATGGACAACGGTTGGTTTCGTCGACCCGGGGCACGCATCACCAGGCCAACGACCCTCGCGGCCGTCCCAACCGTCTCTGACCGCCCATCAACACCGACGAGATACGCCCTTTTGCTACCCTCGCGGCTCCCACGCGAGCGAGTCAAGGATTGCCCGGACATCATCGAGGGTCGTCAGTGGGTTCACAAAGCAGAACCGAAGCACCTTCTCGCCGCGATGCTCGGTGGGCAAAACAAACCCTACCCCATCGTGAAGGGCCTGGGTAGACCAGCGGTCATAGAGATGCGCATCCCATCCAAGTCTTCGAAAGAGAACCACCGATAGCTCTGGCTCCATCACCAGCTCCAGGTAGTCGCGTTGTTCAATCTCGGTCACCGTCGAGCGTGAGAGATCGATCGAGGCTTGAATTCCCTCTTGATAGCGGCGCGTACCGTTAGTCGCAAGTGAAAACCAGAAGGGAAGCCCTCGAACACGACGGCTCAGATGGTAACCGTAGCTCGATGGATTCCACTCCTCGGCCTTATTGATGTCGTCCAGATACGCCGCCTCTTGCGTGAGCGCATGTTTGGCATATTTTGGCTCGCGATAGAGGATCGCGGCCGCATCAAAGGGAGCGAACAGCCACTTGTGCGGGTCGATGACGAGGGAATCTGCATATTCAATGCCGTCGAAGCGCCAACGCTCCTTTGAGGCGAGGGCAGCTCCTCCATAGGCGCCATCAACGTGGAGCCAAAGATCGTTCTCCTGAGTAAACGCACTCACCGACCGGAGATCATCGACCAAGCCTGCATTCGTTGTGCCAGCCGTCGCCACTACGGCGACGACAGATGCGCGCACCTCCTCGCTCAGCTCCGACCACACGCTGGCGAGATTCTCTCCGGTCAACTTCTGGTCCGCACCAGTAGGGACATAGATCACCTCGAGATCCATCAGGCTTGCCGCCGAGGCTATCGAGGAGTGCGCTTCGTGGGAGGACAACACGCGCCAACGATCAGGACGCTGAAAATCACGCCGTTCCTTGAGGCGTTGACGGGCAGCGTGCAGACCGGACAGGTTCGCCAATGAGCCACCTGAAACAAAGGTTCCACCAGCAGAGGATGGCAAGCCTGCCAGGTCAGCTAACCACCGTAGCGCCTCATTCTCACAGTGGACAGCACCCGCTGCCTCAAGCCAAGAGGTCCCGGAGATACACGAGGCGGAGACGACCATGTCAAAGAGGACGGATGCCTTTGTGGGGGCGACAGGGACGAACGCAAGGAATCGGGGGTGATCACTCGACAACGTAGCAGGCGCGTACCCTTCGATAAAGCGGCGCAGGGCCTCCTCGCCCCCAATTCCATCGTCGGTCACGTTTGCACCGTACATCGTGGCGAGCTCTGCTTCACTTTTTGGACCATCAAGTGGTGGCGGTTGCAAGGCTATGCGTCCCAACGCATACTGGACAATAGCCTTCTCAAGCTGGAGCGTCTCCTCATCAAGACGGTGCACGGGTCCTCCTCTGCGAACAAACAGTCAGGAGATGAGTTTATACCAAACCTGAATGGGCTCCTAGTTGCCATCGGCTGCTATTACAATCAGTTAGACAAACCAGGTGGACCCGACCAAGGAGTTCCGATGCCCGCCTCAACCCCCACAAGTTCCGGTGCACTCGATGAGGTGCTGTTCACGCTCGGGCAGTCGCTTCGCCGCCTCCGCATCTCTATCGGTGATGAATCCGACTTTGCCTATGCCATTGGGTCAGGCTTTTGGCAGCTCGTGCTCCTCGGTGGGCGAGGCGAGGAGCGAGTCTCCGAGATTGCATCCTCCCTCAACTTGGATATCTCGACTGTGTCACGCCAGCTCAAACTCCTCGAGTCGCGTGGTCTTATCGAACGGGCCCCGGATAAATCGGACGGCCGTGTCTCCAAAGTGCGATTGACGGACCTCGGTCGAAGTGTATTGCATCAACTCGTACAGGCGCGACTCGCCGTGATCAACGACGCGCTGAGTTCGTGGAACAAGACTGACATCGATGCGCTCATCACCTTACTCGATCGGTTCTCTCGTGATCTTGGTAGCTCATTGACTGACCCCGATATCTGTTCGGTCTCCACGCAGGCCGAGAACCCTGAATCCTGAGCATTTGTCGAGGGACGAAATGCTCGCTTTCGTCTTTGGTGGGGGTGGAGCAAGGGGCGCCTGCCAAGTCGGAATGCTCCGTGGTCTCCTTGGGCTAGGACTGATTCCCGACCTCATCCTCGGCGTCTCCGTTGGTGCACTCAATGGCGCAGTCTTCGCGGAGGAGCCAAACCTTGATGGATTGGCTCGATTGACCACACTTTGGTCAGGTGCTCCCCTGCAATCACTTTTCCCTCGTCGTCGCACCCTTCGCTTTCTCTCCAACCGTGAATCGGTGCATCCTGGAGAACCCTTGCGCCAGCTGATTCGTAACAATCTCTCCATGCGAGACGTAGCGGATGGCAAGGTGCCGCTGCACATACTGCTCACCGATGCTGACTCTGGGGATGAAGCCTGGTTCGATCATGGTCCTATCGTAGAACTCCTCTATGGTTCAGCCGCCATTCCAGGGGTGTTGCCTCCTTTACGACACGATGGTCATCGCTACATCGACGGCGGCATGGTGGACCCTAACCCCATCACCCACGCCGTCGAACTCGGTGCAACGAGGATCGTGCTGCTCCTATGCGGGACGTTAACCCCTACCTACCACAGCAAAGGCCGTCCCTTGAGCACGTTGCTGATGGGCTACTCCCTGACTCAGTTAGCCCTCACGAAACGAGAGTTGGCACATCTTCCCGATGCGGTACGCGTCGTCGTCCTGGCGTGCGACGCAGCCGATTCAGTCGAGGCACTCGACTTTGGTCATAGTGCCGTCCTGCTGGCAGCTGGAGAACGGAGTGCTGCTCACGCAGAAGATGCGCTCAGACAACTGCTCTAGGGTGCATGACCATGACAGAACCTCCCTAGACGATCCACAGACCTAGCGGTTCACCGTCGACATATCTGGATATCGGTCGCCAGCCGTCACACCGAGAGGAAACGCTTGGTCGATCTCGAGGAGTTCCTCGTTGGCCAACCCAATATCGGCACTTGCCGCATTCTCGGCCAAGCGATCGAGGTTCCTTGTCCCAGGAATCGCTACAATGTCGTCCCCCTGCGCGAAGAGCCATGCCAGTGCGATCTGGGCTGGTGTGGCACTCTTGCGCATAGCGATGTCACGAAGAGTTGCGACCAGGTTCAGGTTTCTTTCAAAATTATTACCTTGGAAGCGGGGATGTCTTCTGCGTGTATCACCCTCGTCGAGATCGTCCATCGACGTAATAGCTCCGGTCAGAAAGCCTCGACCCAACGGAGAGTAAGCGACGAGGCCGACCCCAAGCTCCCGAAGCGTTGGCAAAATCTCCGGCTCTGGGTCCCTGGTCCAGAGCGAGTACTCGCTCTGCAACGCGCTGATGGGGTGCACCCCATGGGCACGACGAATCGTAGCCGCTGACGCCTCGGAGAGTCCGAGATAGCGTACCTTGCCGGCGGTCACCAGGTCTGCCATCGCTCCTACGGTCTCCTCAATTGGCACCTTGGGATCAACTCGATGCTGATAGTAAAGATCGATCACCTCAACGCCGAGACGACGCAGTGACGCGTCACACGCGCGGCGGACATAGTCAGGTGCTCCGCTGATCCCCTGGAACTCTCCGTGCTCTCCTCGCACATTACCGAACTTGGTTGCCAGCGTCACCTCGTCACGCCGTCCGACCAACGCGCGGCCGACCAACTGCTCATTCGTAAATGGGCCATACATATCCGCGGTGTCGAAAAACGTCACGCCGAGCTCGATCGCCTGGTGCATCACCTTGATCGACTGGGTATCATTGGCTGGCCCGTAGAACTCGCTCATCCCCATACAGCCAAGCCCCACCATCGAGACCGTTAAACCCTGTGAACCGAGCGCTCGTCGCTTCATGTGTTGCTCCTCTCTTTTGTCTTCCAGGCTAGCTGCCGTTGGTGCCATGTCCCTGAACCAGAAGAACACCACCACTCCCTCGATGACCAGAACCTGAGTAGCATGGTTGGATGCGGTCATCACCATGCAGAACCGACCTACCTTGATCGAGCAAGGGCAGCTGGAACAGGCGGTCGACGGTGTCGGCCGCACCTATCACGTTGCATATCGCCTTCGGTGTCGACGTTGAATCTCGTGAGCGTCCTCCTAGCGGTCCTCGGTGGCATCGTCTACCTCGTATTGTCACTCAACGTCATTCGGTCGCTCCTGGTGCCGAGGATCGATCGCTCGAGTCTGCTACGGCTCGTGATTCGAACGCTGACTATTCCTGGGCAGGTGGTACGACGGCGCATTCACAACTACGAGGTCCGAGACCGGGTGCTCGCTTTTGAGGGCCCTATCTCCTTGCTAGCACTCCTCGGAGTGTGGGTAATCGGCTACCTGCTCTCCTTAAGCTTGTTGTTACTCCCGGCCGTAAGCAACCCATTGGCAGCGCTCGCGCAGGCTGGATCCTCCCTGGTCACACTCGGAATTGTCAGCTCCGCACAGGGATGGGCCCAAGCGATCGACATTCTGGCAGGTCTCACTGGGCTGTTCATCGTCGCACTGCAGATCGCCTATCTGCCAACACTGTATGGCGCTTATAACCGACGTGAAACAGAGGTGACAATGCTGGTTGCTCGCGCCGGCGAACCCACATGGGGACCGGAGATCCTCGCCCGAGCTCAACTCACATCCTTGGTTGACGACCTGCCAGAGTTCTACCGCCAATGGGAGCGATGGGCAGCAGACGTCCAAGAGAGTCACGCGAGTTATCCGGCACTGATGTTATTCCGTTCTCCAAGTGCTTACTCGTCGTGGGTCATCGCGCTCCTCGCCGTCTGCGACTCGGCGGCACTCTTTGACGCCGTCGCCCCCGAAAGCACACCAATCGAGGCTCGACTGGCGCTCAGGATGGGGTATCTCTGTTTTCGACGGCTCAGTTCAGCGCTTGGACACGAAGTCAACGAGGACCCTAAACCAAATGATCAGATCATGCTCACGTACGCCGAATTTAACCGCGGTTTCGACCGACTTGTTGCCACTGGATTTGTTATGGAACGCGATCGTGACGAAGCCTGGGTCCACTTCCATGCCTGGCGGGTCAATTACGAGAATGCCGCCTACTTTCTCGCCAGTCGTACCGATGCCGTTCCTGCCCCGTGGAGTGGCAAACGCCTCTCTGGACAGACACTCGTTCCTTTCCGACGTTTAAAAAACCGAACTCCAGAGGACCCCGAAGGCACTACACGTACCTCGTATTTTCCAGAGAATCTCTGAGCAACCTCTCATGAGTCACGCGACCAAAAGCTCCGGCAGACAATCCTGAGACATAGACAGGAGGGTTCGGTCCAAAGGCGCGACAGGCGCCGCTAGCGTAGGGGTATGGAAATGACGGTCAGAAGATGGCCTCTCAATAGTGTTCCCCGTCGACCAATGGTGGATTCTCCCTCATGAGGCCCCGACCTCTCGTGAGTCCAACCAGTAAATGACCCCCTCGCACGTTGGGTCTCCCCATCGATCGAAGGTGCTCCTTCCCGCGACCCTCATCGCACTAAGTGCGTGGTGTCTAGCGGCCTGTGGCCAAACGTCTTCCACCTCCGTCACGCTGACTGCAACGAACGTAGGGCAACGAAGTTTCTCGGGCATCGTCGATCAGTACTCGAAGGCGAACAACCAAGCCAATGAAACACTCAGCGTTGCTCGGCAAAACGATGATGAACAAGGGACAGCAGCCGCTATCGACGACGCGGATTTCCACCTTTCTCGCGAAGCCGGCTATCTGACGGCCCAGGGGACGAGCTACAAACCTTTCTACGAGGAGTTGGACCGAGCGGTCACTGTCGATTCTCCACAGAAGCGCTACCCGAAGTTGCTCGTCACGGTCGACGCTCAGTACACCAACAACGCGAGGACGGCGAATGACTCCGCCTGTCGGTTTCTTGGAGTATTCGCCAAGAACTCACCCAATGCGCCTTGGCGCGTCACCGACGAACCAACCGTTACCAAGTCCCTCTTACCTGCGGTCAAGGTCATCGATCACAACCAAGGTCTCGTTCCCTCGGAGTCCTCAAACCTGTCAATTCCGCTCACAAGACTACCCAAGTACTATGCGTTGGCACTGACCACCTATTTTCAAGAAGGCATTGTGTCGCGAGGTTTAAAGCAGGCCGACTTCTCGACATCGGCCAAGTGCTGGTCCCTTCCCCAACTCTCGACCAACCCCTATGTCTCGCCAAGTTCATCGCAACAGCTGGCCACCAGCGCCACGGTGACAGCACCAAATCCCCACATGATTACGCTCACCACCGCGAACGGCGGGGCACTCGCCGTTTTTACCCTCCATGTTGATCTCATCAGTTCAAGCGGCAAGAATGCCGCCTTCACTTGGAGCCACCGGGCGACCGATCCTGACTCCTACTTGCTGCCTGCAGCCTCAGGGCTCCACAACATCCAAATCCCACTGCTGTTCGATATCGCTGTGTATGACCCTCCCGTTGCGGTAAGCAAACTAGCCCCTCGCATCGTTGGGTCATACTGGGGTCCTCTGCTCGGCGGTACTGAGGCTCATCAAGCACCCTTAGACGCTTAAAAGCCCCCAAGAAGGGGGCTCGTAAGCGTCTCAAAGCAAGACGTTGTTACTGGTTTTTCGGGTCCTCGGCGAGCATTTGGTAGATATCGCGTCGCAGACTGGCGAGCAGCTGTTGTGCACGCTGCCGTTGTTCAGCAGTGCCCACGATGTCCACCTGTCGCAGTGCCTGGAAGGTAGCACGAACCTCACGACCAAGGTCCAGCTCTCGATTAGAACCAAGGTCCTCGGCGTCAGACACAAGCCCTTCAGCCTCAGCTCGTCCGGCATCGGTCAGGGTGTAGACCTTTCGACCGTCCTCCTCCTGGCCTACAATGAAGCCAGCGTCCTCTAACATCGACAAGGTCGGGTAAATCGACCCCGGGCTTGGTTGCCACACGCCACCGTTGCGCTCCGCGATCAACTGCATGAGTTCATAACCGTGTTTTGGGCCGCCCGCAAGGAGGACTAGAATCTCGCGACGAACCCTGCCGCGTGGCGACCTACGTCGACGCATTCCCTGTCCCTCACAACCGCCTCCATGCATTCCTGGACCTCCGCAACCTCCATGCATGCCACGTTGGTGCCTGCCACGTCCACGCATATCATCAACTTCTTCATTCATCATCTCTGATCCCTCTCTGTCGCGGCTACCTCCGCAACCACAACCTCCATGCATGCCACGTTGGTGCCTGCCACGTCCGCGCATATCATCTTGATACATTTTTCGCTCCTTTAACGTTATATCGTTAAGTACAGTATAGCGACTGTTGCAGCAATCATGCATCGGATAAAAAATCCTCAGAAAAGGGGAAGACTGCGCCTCCGACAAGGAAGTCTGTAGCTGAAGAGGAAGGATCCTCTGAACCGTCACGAAGCACCAATACAGAGGGCGCCAGCACCTTTAGCCCAGTGCGCCGCCAGCACCACCTCGAGCTCGAAACGCACCGCCGCCGCCCGCAGCAAACGCGCCCCTTCCGGAGAAACCGGCGAATCCACCAGCGAGACCCGTTGTCGAAGGCAGCGGCTTGTTCAATGTCGCCAAGACCACCTGCTCGCCAGGGTGCAACCCGGTCTTGACCTGTGTGACAACTGCTCCCATTACCCCGATCGAGACGATCACTGGGCTCGGTGCACCTCGCTTCAGGACGTCCACGAGCGTCCGCGCACCTCTCCGCTGAATAGCTGACGTTGGCACCTCCACCACGCCGTCGGCTCGACCAATGGTGATCGTCGTTGTGGCTTGGACACCATCGAAGATCGGAATCTCAGCCTTTTCGAGGTCCACAGTAACCACTACCGTCGTCAGCCCAGTGGCGGTACTGGTAGTCGGGTTGGTGCCGATAGCGACCACCGATCCCTGATAGCGAGTGGTAGTGCCAACTGGTTGCACGACTGTGGCATCTCCAACATGAACCTCACTTGCTTGACTGATGCTCACGGGGATAGCGTCAGCGATATGCTCCGGATCGATGATGGCTATGGACTCCGTTGCGCTGTCAGCGGCTAAGTCTTGGCCATCAGCGAACCCTACACTCGCAACCGTTCCGCTCATTGGAGCGATGAGGCTTGCAACACTGGAAGCTTGAAGCGACGCAATCTGTGCCTCATCAGCCGAGACGATCGCCTGATCATCAGCCACTGTCGTCTGAGAGACGGTTTGGTTCTGTGCAGTGGATGCGTTGCCCTTCGCGGAGGAGGCAAGCGCAGCGCTGAGCACCGAACAAGCCTGCTTTTGCTGAGGCTCCGGTCGTGCACACAGCGATGCCAGTGCCTCTTTCGTGGCTGCCTGTGATCCAGTGCCTGCCCCATGCGTGGTTTGGATGTTTGGTGTCGAGCTCGCCTGGGAGGGATCCTCGGCCTGGGCAAGGGCCGACTCCGCCTGGGCAAGAGCCGACTCCTCCGTCTGTAACGATTCAGAGGTCCGCTGAGACGGATCTAGTGTCGCAAGCGTAGCCCCTTTGGCTACCCGTTCTCCTACGTGGACATTGACACTTGCAACAACACCATCAACAGGAGGTACCACTACGGTCTGAGAAGAAGGGACGAGAGTGCCGACCGCCACCACTGTAGCGGCGACAGAGCCTCGTCGCACGGTCGCCAACTGATAGCCAGATGTGGAGCGTCGGGTAACCACGATACCAGCCGCCAGTCCGACTAGTACCACCACAGCAACGATCACAATGGCGTTGTTGCGGATCCTACGCACTCGCCGCACCGCCACCTCCACCGAATCCTCCCCCACCGAAGCCAGCACCTCCGCCAAAGCCAAAGGCCGAACAGCTGCCGTTCACGGGACTCGAGATGGCAATCGATCGTGCAGTCACGATCCCGATCGAGCTTGTCGTTCCCTCAACGGTGACGCATTTGCCGACCGCGAGGCCAGCCGACGTTACCGATTCATGTTCAGTTACCGAGGTGCTGCTTGTAATGGGTATCGTTACGACGGTTGCACCCTTGGCCTCAGTCACCGACAGTGAACTCGAATCTACCGCTTTGACCGTACCGATGATGGCCTTGAACGCTCCGGGCTTGAACGTCCGATGGGTAAAGCCTCTAGATCCCGCACCAGGACGGCCAGCAAATCCACCGCCAGGAACTCTCGCAAAACCATCCGAGCCCAACGACGCACAACCCTTTGTGGTGGGAAGAAGGGTCACCGCACGGACTGATGGGGCCGAGGATCCCGAAGGGGTGATCTCAAAGGCTGAGATGCAGTCACCGACGCGCAACGCACTCACATCAGTCGTCACCGTCTCCCCAAACGTCGTAGAGGAGGACCACTTCACCGTCGATTCTCCCGTCGAGGTACCCTCCACCTGCATACTCTGCGCGGTAGAGATCGACGCAATCTGTCCAGAAGCTGCAGGGGGAGTGAAATGTCCCCTACCAGGTGTTGGAGTGGTTGGCGTAGAACCAGCCGAAGAGGTTGTCGGCTTCGTTGAAGCCGTGGCCTTTGAACTGGCAGTTGTACCGCACGCTGCGAGAAGTAATCCGCCGCAGAACAGCAGAACCACCCTCTTGCTCTTGAACGCTTGCATCGTTTTTCCTCCTACTCCGTTCGCAGTGCTTCAATGGGCGAAAGCTGGGCAGCGCGAGTAGCCGGGTAAACACCAAAGACCACGCTGAGCAGCATCGATATGCCGATGGCTCCAGCAGTCACCCACGCCGGAATACTGATAGGGTCAGATATCAGCGATGGCAGCACATGCTGAGCAATGAGAGCGATCCCTACGCCAATTGCTCCCCCAAGGATCCCGAGCAAAAGTGCCTCGGTGAGGAACTGAAGGCGAATATCCCGGGGGCGAGCGCCCAGCGCCTTACGTAAACCGATCTCGCGTGTCCGCTCGTTCACAGAAACCAGCATGATATTCATCACCCCGATACCACCAACAAGCAGCGATACGCCCGCGATACCCGCCAACAGCGCAGTCAACGTTGAGCTGACTGAGGTTGCCGTAGAGACGAGCGACTGCTCCGACGTGATGGTAAAGTTTGCATCTGCTGGCTCACTGATGTTATGCAGCATCAGCAACTCATTGTCGGCCTCTTGGTAGGCGGCCGAGAGTGTCGTTGAACTTGTCGCCTTAATCAGAATCGAATCGACCGCATCGTTAGAGCTCGCACCAACCAAGGAGTTTTGGGCGGTCGTCAATGGAACAACCGCCAAATCATCTTCGTTGGTCGTTGGAGAGGTTCCGGAGCCAACGGAGTTCAAGACCCCGATGACGGTCATGGGTGTGGAGCCGACGGTAACTGTCTCACCAACCGGGTCCCTCCCGCCAAAGAGTTCTGAGGCTGCCTCCGAGCCGAGCACAATGACATTCGCACCCTTGGTCTCCTGAGCGGAGGAGAAAAACTCACCTGACACCACAGACCGAGAACGTACCTGTAGCCAGCTCGGAGTCGAACCATAGACGATCATCGAAGTGCTCGTCGCGCCAAAAGTAACCGTCTCATCACCTTGGACGATTGGGGCCACTGCTCCGATTGCGGGTGCCACGACGTGTGATGACAGTGCCATGGCATCTCTCTCGGTGAGACTCTCACCTGAATCCGCAGTTGCGGCAGAGGAGCCGCCTGGCGATATCGTGAGAAGATTCGAACCCAACGCAGAGATCTCACCTTTCACCTTCGCCTGCGCTCCCTCACCGAGTCCGACAGTAACCATGACCGCTGCAATGCCAATGACAATGCCGAGAATTGTCAGCAATGAGCGCATACGATTCCACTGCACGGCCTCCGAGGCGACTCGAAGCAGCTCTCCAAACTTCATGCAACACCTGCCAGAATACGACCATCGCGCAATGTCAACGTGTGTGAGCCACGAGCGGCGACCTCTGGATCATGGGTAATGACTACGACGGTTCGGCCAGTGGCGTGAAGCTCATCGAAGATCGTAAGGATTTCTTGAGCACTCGCGGAGTCAAGGTTCCCTGTCGGTTCATCCGCCAAAATCAGATCAGGGTTACCGACCAGTGCTCGAGCTATCGCTACCCGCTGCTGCTGCCCACCAGAGAGTTCCATGGGCCGATGACGCAGGTGATTACCGAGCCCAATGCGTTCAAGAAGCTCGATGGATCGCGCCCTTCGCTCGGCTCGTGGCACACGAGCGTAGATGAGTCCAAGCTCTACATTCGCAACTGCGTCGACAGACGCCAACAGGTTAAACTGCTGAAAAATGAAACCTATCCGACGATTTCTGAGACTAGCGAGTTCGATCTCACCCATCTGATCGACCCGCTCACCCGAAATCAATATCTCACCAGTCGTTGGGATATCAAGGCATCCGAGAAGGTGCATGAGTGTCGATTTACCCGATCCTGACGGCCCAGTAATCGTCAAGAACTGACCCTCAGCCACGGTCATCGATACCCCGCGCAGGGCCTCAACAACAACCGAACCCAGCAGGTAGCGTTTTGTGACGTCGCTGACCTTGATGACATCAACCACCGAAGGCACCGCCGCCACCGAAGGCACCGGCACCACCGCCGCCGAAGCCACCACCGCCGCCGAAGCCACCACCGCCGCCGAAGCCGCCTACACCACTACCTTTCGTGGTGCGCGCGCCAGCAAACGATGGCACATCCTCGACAATCTTGTCACCGCTGGCGAGACCCTTGGTGACCACGACCTCAACACCCGTGACCGTACCGACGGTGATTGGAACCTTCCGATCACCGGAGCCCGATGGTTCAAGCACGTATGGCGACGAAGTGAGCGAGTGGACGGCAAGCGTAGGAATCTCGATCACATCAGGTTCGACTTTCGTGACAATGCTGACCGTTGCAGGGAGACCTGCGTAAAGGTCCTTGGGGTCACCAGTGACTGATATCGTGACTGGAAAGGTAGCAACACCATTCGCGACCGAAGCTACCAGTCCGACCGACGAGACGGTTCCGTACACGTCTCCCGAGACACCCTGCACGACCACGGTGGCCTGCTCGGAGTCTTGAATGCCAGCGATATTGGCATCACTTACGGAGGCATTGACAACCCATGAGTTAGACGACTGAACGGTAATTCCGGCTGTCGTAGCTGCACTTGCACTTTGGCCACTGGCACCACCGACACTCTCACCGGAGGCGAGATTAACCGCCGTTACCGTTCCGTCAATCGGAGAATAGAGTGAGGCTTCAGACAGATTTTGCTTGGCGGTAGTAACTGCAGTGGTGTCTGCAGCAACTGTCGCCTGATCTGCGTCTACTGTCGCAGCTGTTGCTGACGAATCCTGATCGGTTGTCAACTTTGTTTGCGCCGCCGCTAGCTGTGCCTGCGCCTGATCAAGGGCTGCCTGGAGTGGCGCGGTGTCGAGGCTGGCCAGCAGGGTCGATGGTGTCACCGCCTCGCCGACCGTTGCCGCGACGGAGGCCACTGTTCCTGAGGTCAAAAAGTTGACCGTCTGATCCTGACTCGGCTCGATTGTACCTGAAGCTGAGACCGACGTTGAAGCCGAGGTTTCCGTCACCGTCACGGTTCTTGGGACCAAGGAGAAACCCTTTGCGCTCGTGTTCGAAGAGGTGAGACTTCTGAGCCCGTACCCAAGACCAACTAAGGCAAGCGCCACCACCACCCCTATCGTCATCCGCTGCCAGCGTGCGCGGCGATTTGTCATCGTTTCCAACTCTCCATGAATTCATTAGCGATATAACACTGTGCGAGAGCATATCACCGCGACCCTGGGAGATTCCTCAAAATTTACGGTGCATAGACTAGGTATTGTACCTAGCGATTGTCATCATATATCGATAATACTCTCATAACATAACCATAATATTTTCATCACATCACCGGTCGGCACGGTGAAGACACAGACCGTTGACTGCCCTGCACAAACATGAGGTAACCACTGGTAAAGTTGTGCATTGATAGGAAAAAGCAGTTCATTTATTCCTATCAACCACACCTAGCGCTTCGGCAAGAGCCGGGGAGTGACGGCAACGACTCGATCATTGATTACCTAACCCAGTGTTGAGTGACTTACCCCTACAATTCAAGTGCAACACATGAGAATGCAACAAGCATCGTATCCATCACACCGCTTGTTTCGATCTGATTTACCGACTCGTATAAGAACATTGTGATCAAATGAGGGCATTCCCAGCCATACAATACAGACCGCGACATTAAGAATTTCCTAATTATCGGAGGGTAATTATTCAACTACTCTCTTCAAGTGATCACAGCAAGGATATGCGGACGACTCTTATCAGGGCTGAGCAGCTTCTGGTTTTATTGCTGCGGTTTCCGCGAGCGATCTGTGCTGCTGGCACATCTTCATCATCAATTGTTCAACCCAAGGGCCACCGGAGTGGAGCCGCCTCACATCGCTACTTGAGCGCCACAACCGAGATCCCCACGGTCGACGAACTACCCTCCACCAGGACCTCCCATTTTGTATCCTCGAGACTATAGAGGGCATTAGGGGTGCCGGCATAGGAGTGCTGCTTGAGTACATAACCAAGAGCTCGCAATGTGTGGACATACTGCTCCATAAAAGTTGCCTGCGACGATGGGGCAGGTGCATAGGTCATCTGAAACTGTCTACGTCGTTTGGTAGAGTCGTTCGCGATATTGATCAGCGGGGAACCCTTTGGCAACGGCACTACCGCCACGGGAAAGGTCTTTGGAAGCTTCGCCAACTGTGCCGGAGACTCTGCCGCAGTATTTACCGGACGCGACGACTTCGATTGCACCTTCGTGTTGCCACACGCTGCCAGCAACACGGACGTAGCCAATACGCCAACCACCCAACGCTGTTCTCGAGTTCGCATACCCATCACTCTAATCCACCCCTGTGGTTCCAAGAAAAGGTACCCTTCAGGCTCCCGCGAAGACATGGTTGGTGCGCCTAGAGAAAGTTCTTGCTTGTCTCGCTGCTAGCTACTTCGGCTCGCGCTCATCCACAGAGGTACGTCATGATCCAGTACCACAACATCCGCTCGATCCGATTGCTCTCGATCGCTCGCCACACCCCCGACAGTCAGTCTCTAGCTCAACGTGGTAGGTTGTGACGGTCCACTGTCGCGCTGATCACCGGCTCCAAACATTGCTGGAACCTTTCAGGCAAGTCGCGACCGCGGCACTCCACCATCCCGTCTCACGAGCGACGGACAGATAGTTGACCATCAACGGAGAGGTTGGCCAATATTTGCGCTAGCGATGTGCCTAGATATCGACCGCCTCAGCGTCCGAACTCGAACTGGTACCTCGGATGGGCAAGATTGTAAAGACATCACCTGGTTCTGCCCAGTCTTGCTGCTCCGAGGGTACGTCGGCACTAGCGATGGCCCTCCAAACCCGTTCAGGAGTACACGGCATATCGATATGGCGCACACCGAGATACGACAATGCATCGACGACCGCGTTCTGTACCGCAGGCATCGAACCAATCGTTCCCGACTCCCCAATCCCTTTTGCACCGAGTTCGTTGTAAGGAGTGGGGGTCTCGGTGTTGAAAATCTCAAAGGAGGGCAACTCGGCGGCGGACGGCATGGCATACTCAGCTAACGTCGCCGTCAGGGGATTGCCATCCTGGTCATAGACTGCCTCCTCCCACAGGGCTTGGGCGATCCCTTGCGCGATACCCCCATGCTGTTGACCGTTGACAATCAACGGGTTGACGATTCGACCACAGTCATCGACAGCGACATGACGAATGGGGATGACCTTGCCTGTATCGGTGTCGACTTCGACGACAGAGAGGTGCGCTCCAAAGGGAAAGGTCGCACTCTCCTGTTGAAAATCGAACGTTGCAAACAGGGGTTGATCTTGTTGAGCAGCGATATCAGCGAGTTGGGTCCAACTCAAATGCGCACTCGGAACACCAGCCACCTCCAATCCTCCAGTAGCGGCCACCACAATGTCATCTTCTGCAGCCTCCAGATGGTGTGCCGCCAATTTTTTCGCCGTATCAAGGACCACCTCTGCAGCGCCCGCTACTGCAGATCCACCGATCTGCAGTGATCGTGAACCCCCGGTGCCGCCACCACGCGGAATGATCGCCGTATCGGACTGTCGAAACTTGATCTGTTCAAGTGGGATACCCAGGCGATCCGCTACGATCATCGCAAAAGAGGTTGCATGTCCTTGACCGTGAGCAGAGGTCCCGACATCGATCGTCGCAGAGCCATCAGGGTGGACCTCCACACGAGAGTATTCGTTCTGTCCCCCTCCGGCAGTGATCTCTACATAGGTTGAAACCCCGATCCCGAGTTGGATCACCTCGCCGTGTTCCCTCCGTCTGGTCTGCTCTCGCCGCAGTTCTGGATAGTCAACAACGGCAAGGAGTTTGTCAAGGGCTCCTTGATAGTCGCCACTGTCATAGGTGGTGCCCACCTGAGTGGTGACTGGAAAAGCATCAGCGGGTATCAGATTACGGCGACGAAGCTCGACGGGGTCGATACCGAGCTCATCTGCTGCCATATCGATGATCCGCTCCAGGAAAGCCGCCGCCTCGGGTCGACCTGCTCCGCGAAAGGCTCCTACAGGCGAGGTATTGGTAAATGCGGCTACCGCACTGTAGGCGACCTTTGGGATCCGATAGACGCCTTGGGCCATGGTGCGGGTTGGACCCAGCACCAGGCCGCCGCCAAACCCACCATAAGCACCGCCGTCGCCGACCATGCGACAACGAAGTCCCACAAAAGTCCCGTCGCGCCTCAGACCGAGTTCGGCGTATTGCACCTGTCCCCTGCCTTGAGGCATAGCAACCATATTTTCACTCCGGCTCTCAACCCACTTGACGGGTCGGGCTAACCGACCGGCCAGAGCAAATGCGACAGCATGCTCAGCAACGATGCCTGCCTTCCCGCCGAAGGCACCTCCGACATGGGGAGCAACGACCCGAATTGAGGATGCCTCAATACCAAAAACTCCAGCGAGCAAGTCAGCCACCGCATGGGGCATCTGTGTCGATATGTAGACCGTCCAAGGGCGGTCGCTGGCAGGTGCGTTTGGCACCACCAAAATGGCATTGCCCTCCATCGGCACGACCGCTACTCGTTGATTCTCAAAACGGCCACGGACAATGACCTCAGCACCTCCAAGAACATCGTCGTCTGCCGGGTCACGATACCCTGCTGCGATGTTACGAGTGACGTCTTCATAGAGTTGCGGAGCGTGAGATGTCAATGCATACTCCATGTCTACCGCGGCGGGAATGGGTTCGTAGTCAATCGCCACCAACTCTGCCGCATCGAGCGCTTCAACTCGCGTGTTGGCGACCACCGCTACCACCGGATCTCCGACAAATTGCACCACCCCGCTCGCCAACGGCGGACGAGGGACATCTTTGTTCAGGGCGGCGAAGCCATGAAATGGTGGCAGCCCCAGGGTTTGAGCGGTGAAGACTCCGAGGACCCCAGGAGCTTGGGCTGCATCACTGACGTCGACCGTTAGCACCTTGGCGTGAGCGTAAGGAGAGCGAACAAAAACGAGGTGTGCGGTGCCCTCAGGCAGCATAGTGTCGACATAGGTACCGGCCCCAGTGAGTAGGGCTGGGTCCTCTACGCGAACGACAGACGTTCCAAGTATTGATCCAGGCATACCATTAGGTTAAAGGGCCCAAAGAGTACCCGAACCCTTAGATCGCTACCCGCCGGTCCCAACTCTCTAGGGTAACGATGAGTTCGCATCAGAAAAACTCTGAAGAATCTCGCTCCCCTTCAAACAATTACTTGGTACAAGCAACTAAACTGAGCGGTGTAGAGGAGGGGTCATGAATTCTATGAAACCACATGAGGACCGCTACAAGTGGATTGCACTCAGCAACACGACGCTTGGCGTTCTGCTCGTCGCGATCAACGAATCGATTCTCATCATCGCGTTACCAGCAATCTTTCGAGGTATCAAACTCAATCCGCTGATTCCATCGAACTCTTTCTACCTGTTGTGGATCCTGCTTGGGTTCATGCTGGTGACCGCGGTCTTGGTCGTTACTCTCGGACGCATCGGCGACATCTACGGACGCGTTCGGATGTACAACCTGGGTTTCGCCATCTTCACTGTCTTCTCGATTCTGCTCTCTGTCAACTGGTTGCATGGCCAATCTGCCGGTGCCTTCATCATTGGCATGCGGCTTGGCCAGGGTGTCGGCGGTGCCTTCCTCTTCGCAAACTCCTCAGCCATCCTCACCGACGCATTTCCCAATAACCAACGCGGCCTTGCTCTTGGGATCAACAATATCGCCGGTATCGCTGGTGCCTTCATCGGGCTCGTCGTCGGCGGGCTGTTAGCTCCCATCGATTGGAGGTTGGTCTTTGTCGTCTCAGCACCGATCGGGCTGATCGGCACCATCTGGGCCTATCTCAAGCTGCGCGACAATGGGATTCGCACACCAGCCAAAATCGACTGGCTGGGCAACATTCTCTTCGCCGTTGGGCTCACGGTCCTCTTGGTCGGGATCACCTATGGCATCGAGCCCTATGGCAGTTCGCCGATGGGGTGGGCAAGTCCGAGGGTTCTCTCCGAGCTCATCATCGGTGTCGTGCTCTTGATCGCCTTTGTGATCGCAGAGACGAAGGTCAAGTACCCAATGTTTCGGATTCAGCTCTTTACGATTCGAGCCTTCTCCGCGGGCAACTTTGCGTCACTCCTTGCCGCTATTGGACGTGGTGGGCTGATGTTCATCTTCGTAATGTGGCTCCAGGGCATCTGGTTGCCGCTCCATGGCTACCACTTCTCCGTCACGCCGCTGTGGGCTGGTATCTATATGCTGCCGTTGACGCTGGGATTCCTTATTGCAGGTCCTGCCTCCGGAGTTCTCTCTGACAAGTTTGGCGCTCGCCCCTTCGCCACCACTGGCATGGCGCTGGCGGCACTCACCTTCGTTGGCTTTGACTTCTTGCCCATCAACTTCTCCTATCTACCGTTCGCGCTGTTGATGTTAGGAAACGGGCTTGCAATGGGCCTCTTCGCATCACCGAATCGGGCCGCCATCATGAACAGCCTTCCTCCTGACCAGCGCGGAGCGGGAGCTGGCATGTCAGGTGTATTTCAGAACGCAGCCATGGTGCTCTCGATGGGTATCTTCTTTACCCTGATGATCTCTGGTATTGCGTCAGACCTCCCTGCCGCGCTTTATCACGGGTTGGTCATCAACAACGTACCGAGTCAAGTCGCCACAAAGGTCTCGCACCTTCCCCCGATCTCGAGCCTCTTCGCCGCACTCCTCGGTTATGACCCAATTAAAAGCATCCTTGGCGCCGCCTTCCTCAGCCATCTCCCTGCCCACTCGGCAGCAGTCTTGAGTGGTCGTCGGTTCTTCCCAACACTGCTCAGCAAACCCTTCTCCGACGGGTTGAATCTCGCCTTCACTTTTGGTGCTCTTGCTTGCCTCTTGGCTGGCATTGCCTCGCTGATGCGCGGCAAGAAGTACGTGCACGGCCAAGAGGCACAGACACCTTCGCCCTCTGAAGCGGTCGCCGACTAGGGACGATACCGTTGGCGTGCGCGATGCATCGATCGCCCGATTCAGGTTACCTTTCCATCGCTTGCACGGAGCATCGTACCGTGTAGGCCCAATCGAGTTCACGGCGGCCCCTGTTGTGGCACACCTTTCGACGACAGCGGCCGGTTCGTTGGCCAAGCTCCGGTCTGGTCTTGATCGGGTCAAGTCGCCCCTACGCTGGAAGAGTCGATAGCTGCTCGCCAAGGCGAGGGTGCTGTGATGGCTAATGTGCAGGGAGGGGAGACTCATATGAGAGCATTACAGGCAGAAGACCTACTGAAACTACACAGTGTTGGAGATGTCCGAACTTCACCGATCGAGGATCGTGTCGTCTTTGTAGAAGAGTGGATCGACCCCGAACACAACACGTATTGCCGGCGAATCCGTACCATCGTGGAGCACTCGGCTCCCGTTGATCTCACCCAAGGCACCTCGGACACCCATCCGCGCTTTCGCCCCGACGGAACCGAACTCGCATTTCTTCGCAAGGTCGAAGACGTCGCCCAAGTATGGATCCTCCCTCTCAGCGGTGGCGAAGCACGACAGGTGACCCGTTACCCCGGCGGTGTGGACAGCTTTGCTTGGTCCCCTGATGGATCAGCTCTTGCGGTCACGGCGCGTGTCACCAAGGACGGCACTCTTGAGAAGGTTGATACTGCACTTTTGCCACCTCGCGAGCGACACACGAGCAACGTAAAGGTCATCACCGAGCTCCTCCACAAGTACGATGGCGACGGCTACTTCGACCCCTACCGCCCATGTCTGTTCACTATCGCCCTTGGCGACAATAACCGATCAGATCAACTCACCGAACATCCCTATCGAGTCAGTGAGGCGCAGTTCACACCAGACGGCATGGGCATCGTCTTTCGCTCCCGCCGTGGCGAGGACTATGATCGCGCCAGTGATGAAGGCCTCTATTTGGTCGATCTGACCAGTCGTACCATCACCGAACTGGTGCCGCCTGGAGTGCAAGCCTTTCTTCTCGCTCCCGATGGTTCGCTTGTTTACTCGTGGGAAGACCCGACCGCCATCGGCTACGACCAACCGAGGTTGTACCGACGCGCGCGCGCCGAGACCCAGGCATATCCAGTTGTCGCTACCTTTGCCTACCCCATCGGCAATGAAGCCATCAGCGACGTCCTCAGCCCGGCCGGCGATACGCTGGTGTGGGATCAACCTGGCGAGAGTTTTTTTGCGCTCGTCTCGCAGCAGGGTTCCGTCGAAATCGCACACATCTCGCTAGCCTCCGACACTCTCGTAAAGGTCACCACCGGACACCACGTCATCTCCTCCTTTGCCCGGTCTAGAACGTCTAACGATCTTTACGCCGTCATCACCACCTCGAATCAGCCGAGTGAGGTCTATCGCCTTGGCGACGGGAACCAAGAACAACTCACCAGTGTCAACACAGCACTGATGAGTACCGTCACCTTTGTCACGCCTGACTATTTTCAGGCCCTATCTACCGAAGGACATGCCGTCGATACTTGGGTCTATCTCCCACCGAAAACGTACACCGAGCGAGTCCCGGGCATCGTAGAGATCCATGGTGGACCAATGGCGATGTACGCCCATGCCTTCTTTTTCGAGTTCCAGTTGCTCGCCGCTCAGGGCTTTGCTGTCATCGCCTCGAACCCTCGCGGGTCTCGAGGGTACGGATCGACCTTCTGTGCTGCGATCTTTGATCGGTGGGGGGATCGAGATTGGGCTGACATTGAAACAGCTGTCGATGCTGCCTGTGAACGTCACCCAAGCATCGATTGTGACTCCTTGGGAATCGGTGGTGGATCCTATGGAGGATACATGACTGCCTGGATCATCGGACATAGCGATCGGTACCGCGCTGCCGTCGTGGGACGTCCCGTGACCGATTGGGTTTCAATGGTCGGTTCGAGCGATGTTGGGTGGGATGAAGCTCGACGGGCCGGAGGTAAACATCCCTGGGAGGACGACAGCTGGTATCGAGAGCAGAGCCCTCTGACCTATGTGCACAACGTGCACACGCCAGTGCTCATCGAGGCGCAAGAAGGCGATCTGCGCTGTCCAATTGAGCAGGCGATGGAGTACTATACGGCGCTGCGTTTTCTCAATCGAGTGCCAGTTCGTTTTGTTCGTTACCCAGATGAATTTCACGGCATGAGTCGAAACGGTAAGCCATGGAACCGGGTCCATCGTCTCGACGAAATCGAGGCTTGGTATCATCGTTTCCTGACTACTCAGCCTCAATGAGCCACAGGTACCGTCTCAAGCTCCGACGACGACAGTGGACACGCTCCGACGGCGACAGTGAGAGGTTCTGCCACTAGCTGCGCTAGAGCGCGCGTCCTCACAAGCGTTTGAGCTCGCCACCGTGCTGGCCGCAGTTGCCGATGGAGACTGTTACGTAACGAATGCGTGCATCGGTAGATCTGCTCTGCCTCTCAACGCACCGTGCATACTCGACGGTCAGAAGCGCGCGTCGGAGGACTAGCACGTCCTCTCTACTTCTTGGTGCTCTGTCATCGCGTACAGTCTCCTACCGCCCTCATGGACCCACCCATGCGTCAGATCAAGACAGCTTCTCTCAACGCAAACCACCTTCCCTGTACTGGAGTCATGATCGTTGATCCGGGGCGCGATCTCGAGGCATCCGCGGTGGCCAGCTCTCGTCTGCGGTGACAATCTCCGAGGACTGGGTGTTGCCGCCCCGGGGTCCGGGCGGGCACGGAGCGACCCACGAATAGTCCAAACGTCACCTCCCACAATGCCAAAAGCCCCTAATGAAGGCAAAACGTAGGGTACAAAGGGAATTTAATGATACCCTGGTAGGTATGTGCGGAAGAGGGTTGACTGGGTTGAAACACTGTTGTTAACAGAATATGGTAGATGCACGTGCCAGCGGTGAAGACACTGCCGCGCCAGCCATCGATCTGTGGTTTGACCGCACCACGAACCCCTCAGGCACACTTCACGAAAGGCGATACACAGTGGCGAAGATAGTAATACTGGGTGCTGGAGTCTCGGGCCATACCGCAGCCCTGCACCTCAAACGTCAGCTAAAGCAGAATCACGAGGTAATCGTCGTTTCTCCTAACGCTGATTGGAACTGGATACCGTCCAACATCTGGGTCGGTGTCGGGAAAATGAAGACCTCCCAGGTGCTCTTCCCTTTGGCCCCGATCTACCGCCGCAAGCGGATCGAGTTTCACCAGGCTCGTGCGGTGGCTATCTGGCCTGAGGGCGACGAAGGTGATCCGATGGGTGCCGTTGACATCGTCTATACCGACCCAAAGAGAGAGGGTGCCACGGAGCGTCTCCGGTACGACTTTCTGATCAACGCCACCGGTCCAAAACTCAATTTTGAAGCGACACCGGGTCTCGGACCTGATCACAACTCCTGGTCTGTGTGTACGGCCGACCACGCGGCAAAAACCTCAGAGGCCTTTGCCAAGATCGTTGAGGAACTTCGCCGGGGTGAAAAGAAGACACTGGTTGTTGGCATGGGTCATGGAGCATGTACCTGCGAAGGAGCTGCCTTCGAGTACGCCTTCAATGTTGAGCACGAACTCCGAGAGGCAGGCGTGCGCGACAATGCGGAGATCGTGTACCTCTCCAACGAGTATGAGCTCGGCGATTTCGGTGTCGATGGGATGCGCTTCTCGCAGAGTGGCTACCTTACGACATCGAAGATCTGGACAGAGTCGCTCTTTCGCGAGCGCAACGTTCGTGCCATCCTGCAGGCGCATGTCGAGCGTGTTGACCCAGGGGTCGTCCACTACGAGCAGCTTGACGGCACCAAAGGCTCACTCGAGTACGACTTTGCCATGCTATTACCGCCATTTCGCGGTGTCGACCTCCAAGCCTTTGATCGAACCGGTACCGACATCACCAGCGATCTCTTCGCCCCTAATGGGTTTTTAAAAGTTGACGCCGACTACACGGCGAAGCCCTACGAGCAATGGAGGGCGCAGGATTGGCCAAACACCTACCAGAGCCCAGCGTATGACAATCTCTTTGGTATCGGTATCGCCTTTGCGCCTCCCCATCCCGTCTCGCGTCCACGTACCAGCGTGAATGGAACACCAATCTCACCAGCACCTCCTCGAACTGGGATGCCCTCTGGCGTCATGGGAAGAGTTGTCGCTGAGAACATCACCCACCGGCTCACAACGGGCGCAACCCAAGGACCCAAGACAGCCTCGATGGCGACGATGGGAGCGGCGTGTATCGCCTCCGCCGGAGCCAATCTGCGAACAGGGTCAGCCGCCGCCATGACGATGTTCCCTATCGTGCCGGACTATCAGAAATACCCTTTGACAGGCCGAGATGACAAAGCAACTACCGGAGAAATCGGACGGAGCGGTCACTGGACAAAGCTCCTCTTGCACTACTTGTTCATCTATAAAGCTCGTGGTCTTCCTGGCTGGCACCTCATTCCTGAGTAACCACCATGATACAATCACCGATAACCAATACTCTTGAAGGAGAACTTGATGGATACCGCTAACCAGGACATCGCTGATGCTCCGCTTCCCACGCGGAGAACACTACGAACGCGCCACAACATGGCCTATCAGTTGATCCGATTCGCACTCTTTAACCTGCGAATGCTCAAAATGGTAGGGAAGGGTCACGATTAACCACACTGTCGGTCGGGTCCGATGGTGATCATCAAGACCGAACCACCGGCATCGGCAGATGATGACGCCGAAGACACGCGCCCAAGCGCCAGTGTCTTCGGCGTTGTTGTGCGTGTCCAACCGACCTTAGGAGTCAAGCAATAATAACTTGAACAGTCACGGAGTCTGTGCTATCATGTGAGCATGGCCGACGCAGCATTGA
>NZ_DAHXOI010000025.1:21059-28155 GCF_027364955.1 Ferrimicrobium sp. | reverse complement strand
AGGAGTGCCGGTGCCCTCCGGTACGCTGCACTATGACCCGATCGAATCCCAGCAAAGGCCAGTGCACACGCAAGGTAGCTCTTGCCCTTATGTGGAGCTCTACATAAAGGTAATTATGTAGAGCCCGGAGTTATGGTGAGGAACGGCCATCCGCTCCAGCAAGAGGGGCAGATGGCCGTCAAATGACTCTACATAACAAGGATCCCTATAATGCCCGTGTGCCTAGTTGAGTCAACCACCCCATGAGATCAGAATCTTCTGTCCATGACATCGGTGAAATGTCCATTGCTGGTATTGTCGCCGCCTCCAGAGCCTCTCGTTTCATTTTGGCATCAGCCCGAGCGTAGATCTCGGTGGTGGTTACATCGCTGTGACCCAACAAGTCCCGGATGTAAATGAGATTTACTCCAGCTTGGAGCAAGTGCATCGCCTTAGAATGGCGCATTACGTGTGGACTCACGGTGTCTGGAAATCCACCTGGGTAAAGTAGTCGGGCCGATTCGACGTACTTGTTCAATATATAGGTGATACCCCAGCGGCTCAGCGGATGGTGTTGGCGATTGAAAAACAGTGGATGATCCTGAGATTGAGGTCGTGTCAGCTGATACTGCACCATGTATTCGCTCACCAAGATAGCCGTTCCCGTCATTAGAGGTACGACCCTTCGTTTACTACCCTTACCTGTCAAGGTGATGACAGTCGGTTCGCTAAGGCGGAGATCGCGCACCCGAACATCGGCAATCTCCTGTACCCGGGCACCTGTGTCATACAAAGGCGCCAATAAGGTAGTGTCCCGGTGACCCCTGCTGGTCTGACGATCAGGTTGTGCCAAGAGCATTTTCATCGCTTCAGGTGTTAGGTATGTGACGATGGGTTGTGTCGTCTTTTTCCACGGGATCCCGAGAATCCGCTGAGTCATCTCAATCGACTCTGGCGCCTCGTACGAAACCCAGCGAAAGAAGGCTCGCAATGCGGCAAGTCGTTGGTTACGCGTGGCCACACCGGAGTGGCGAGAGGATTCCAGCCAATCGAGAAACGCCTCAATGCAGGAACGGTCGATCTGAGAAAGTGTAATGTACTCGAATTCCCAACCCCTTTCCTCATGGCCAAAGCGAAGTAGTAGCTTGAAGGTATCTCGGTACGACTCAATAGTGTGGCTGCTCAAACTGCGCTGAGCAGGCAGGTGTTGACTCAAATAGCGGGTCAGCAAACGAGCAAAATCAGTGGTACTCACCGACGCTCACCTCCTCCAGGAATGATGGAACCGAAATGTTGTTCCACGGTCATAACGATTGCCGGATATAAGTCGGCCGTGAGCCGCAGGTAGTCTTGGGTGCTTTTGAGTCCCACGTGACCCATATAGGCTGAGAGGTACGGTAGGGCGACGGTAAGATCGACCCCGTCCAGAACCCATTTCTTTAGCCTGGATCCACGTGCGTCCAGAAGCTCGGACGTATATCACAGCAAACAAGGAGGTCAGATGACATAGACCGAGCGACAAGCTCACGATAGCTAGCCGGTGAGAGTCCGGTCCAAGGAGACGCCAGAGTCCTTGGTAGAGAAGCCCCCGGTTTAGATAGAGATGTCTGGGTCGAAGCGGGGTGGATCAAATGTGCGGTCCGCAGCATAAAGCGAATTCTGCAGCGTCGTTATTACTCCTGTATTACACAGGTTCAGGAGGGAGCCGAGCCCGTTGTGTTTGGGCGAAGGCCATGGAAGACACCTCAGGAATCTGGAGCGGGTGTCGAAGAACCCTCCGGCGTAGGGGAAGTGGAACGTACAGAAAGGTGTCGTGGGAACTGGAGAGGCCCTCCTTGGCCCTGATTGAAGCGGAGATCAGGAACGAACCTATCTATAACCGGTGCTCCCGGGAAGTGATAGGCGGCCAAGAGGGAATCGGAGGGGCCATAGTAGTGATGACGGTTGGGACAACATAACCCAACTAGAGCGAAGGGCCCCTACTTCATCAACGCATGACGTGAAAGAGAGGAACGCTCATGAGTGCTGAGCAATCAGCTAGGACCATAAGACAAGCCGACGGCTTGGACCCCGTTCGAGCTCTCCAACGTGTGCTATATCGCAGTGCCAAGCAGAATCGGACACGTCGATTCCACGCCCTATACGATAAGCTCACCCGCAGTGACGTGATGTATAGAGCCTGGTCTGACGTGGCCAGGAACCAAGGGGCCCCAGGGATAGACAAGGTGAGCATCACCGACATCTCCTCCGGTGGTCCCGAGTCGATACAAGCCTTCCTAGACATACTCACCGAGGAGCTACGGACCGGTACCTACCGACCCAAACCCCTTAGGAGAGTACATATTCCAAAGCCGGGTAGACCGGGCGAGACCCGTCCACTTGGCATTCCATGCGTGAGAGACCGCGTGATAATGGCAGCCGCGAAGCTGGTTCTCGAACCAATCTTCGAGGCTGACTTCTCACCGGTAAGTTTCGGCTTTCGTCCAAAGCACTCTCCACACCAAGCCCTCGAAGTCGTAAGGACTACGGCCAACAAGGGAATGACATGGATACTCGATGCCGACATCAAGGCCTGCTTTGACACAATCGACCATGACAAGCTCATGGCCCAGATTGAACGTCGCGTCGTTGACCGGCAGATGTTAAAGCTCCTTAGAAGCTGGCTCCGAGTAGGGATCTTTGAAGGCGGAGTGGTATCTGAACCAACTTCAGGTGTCATCCAAGGCTCACCACTTTCCCCGTTGCTCGCCAACATAGCGCTCAATGTCCTCGATGAGGTATGGGCGGACAAAGGCAAGCGACTCGGGACACTGGTGCGCTACTGTGACGACTTTGTCGTCCTCTGTCCCACCAAGGAACGAGCCGAACAAGCCCGCTCCCTTGTAGAAGAAACCCTGGTCCCCCTCGGGCTGGTTCTCCACCCCGGCAAGACCAAGGTAGCAAATCTACGAGAAGGCACAGAGGGCTTTGACTTCCTGGGCTTTCACCATCGTATGGTGAAGTCCCACAAGTACACGGGTCGTTACTACCTCAACAAATGGCCCTCACCAAAAGCCATGGCATCTATCAGGTCGAAAATTATAGACCTGACCCAGCCACGACAGGTGGGCCGTCCATTTGAAGCAGTAGTCGAAGAACTTAACCCGGTACTCCGTGGTTGGGGCACCTACTTCTGTCAGGGTAACTCCTCGGCCAAGTTCGGTGCAATCGACTCCTACGTGCATGAGAGAATGGCGAAGCTAGCCTCCAGGAAGTACGGCCTATCCGGCTTCAACTGGACGGACCGCTTCACATGGAAATGGCTAGGTAACCTTGGAATCTACCGACTCACCGGAACCATACGCTATCCGAACGCGCATGCCTGACGAATGAATGATGTCGGAAAGCCGTGTGCGGGAGAATCGCATGCACGGTTTGATAGGGGGCTGCTGGGGAGGCTCACTCCAGTCGTGGGGGCTGTTGGTCCCAGGCGGTGGGCTGGAAGATGCCACCATATAGCCTGGTCGGGATCTCAACCGCGATTGGACGATGCTCAACCAGTGGCCTACCTTACCGACGCACCCCGGTTTCGGGGTGAGGCGGTGGTCCTGAGGTTGTGATTGTGTGTCATTGAGTGAACCCGTGGCTCTGGATCGGAGCTGACCCGAGTCGGGACGTGATGGGTTAGAGGTTGGTTTTGGTCTTTCGTTTGTGGGGCGCCTGGAGAGTGTACTTGTGACCGCGCTTAGAGTCGGGGTAGTTCCCTAGATAGGAACTGGTTCGAGTGCTCGGAGGGTGATGAGTGCTCTCATGAAGCTCTTGGCCCATGGCCAACGAGCCGGGGTACGAAGCGTGATCTTCCCCGATCGGTTGACAAGGCGTCCCGCCAGAGCGATGAAGTTTCTCCGAAAGCTACGAGCGATGACCATCGATTCACTCGGAGTGATCTCACCAAGGTAGCTCACCTGACGCATCAGGTTATGGGCAAGGATGGCATGGGAGAGCCAGGCACTGTTGGCATCGAACTTACCAGAGGGGATATGTTCGAGTCCTGCTCCCTCCTTTAAGTCTTTGATGGAGAGTTCAACCCGTGCTCGGTTCCGGTGGAACTGATCTATCTCAACGGCGCAACCCTTGAGATCGGTAACGAATCCGAAGTGACGCCAGTTAGGAAAGAGCTCTGCCTGGGGACCAATGAGGCGGGTACGACGGATGATGAGACGTCTGCCCTTATAGGTAGTCTGGGCTACTTGGGCCTCACCATTGTCGGTGTAGTCAATCGGTATCCAAGAATCGGAGTCAATAGCCTCTATCAGGGACTTTATCCCCTTGGCGTTTGCATGGACCGCCATGGTGTAGGACACTCCTAGTCGTTCTAGTTCCTTTAACGTCGCCTCTGATTGGTACCCGGAGTCAAAGCGGATGGTGATCTTGCCAGTCGCCCCGGCTCGTCGACACCTAGGGATGAGCTCTTGGACAAAGCGCTTGGTCCCCCTCTGGGTATTGGCTGAGCCCTTTCGCATGCGACCATGAAGTACCTCACCGGTGTCAGAGCGAACGGCGAGGATTGGGTGATAGCCGAGCTTCTTGGTATAGCCATAGGCAGCTCCTCAGCTTGTGATACCCAGAGACCTCACAGATCGTAGAGTCGATGTCGATCACCATGGGATCATCTCCTGGGGCCAGACCCATTCCCCAAGCACGGGTGAGCTCTGCCTCGATCACCTCATCTAATTGACGGACGTGACCAAAGGTGAAGGTGTTAACGGTCACGAAAACCTGCACACTCACGGACACCTAAATTGCACGGGTACGGTCACTGGTTTTGCATGGGTTAGNNNCACCATTGTTAACGGTCACGAAAACCTGCACACTCACGGACACCTAAATTGCACGGGTACGGTCACTGGTTTTGCATGGGTTAGGGATGGGTCCTAGGGGGTTGGGTACTCAGTTAGGCGAGTAAAGAACGGTCTAAGGTTGGAGTGGCATCACCCCCTTTCCTGCCAAGGCTTGCGCGAGACGAATGGACTCGCCACTGGTTTCAATGATATGGGCATGGTGGGCAAGTCGATCCACCAGTGCTGTTGCCAGTGAGGGAGACGTGAGGATCTGGTCAAAGGAACTCAAGGCGAAGTTGGAGGTCACAACGACAGAGGTTACTTCATAGGCGGTCTCAATGACGCGATAGAGGGCCTCTGAGGCGTCTTGGTCGATCGGTAAGATCCCGACGTCGTCAATCACGATGAGATCCAACCGCTTGAGCTTGCCCAGTGTGCCGGGTACGGTATCGGTCAACTTCGCCGTCACCATCATCTGGGTGATCGTCTCTGGCCGGTACCAGGCGACCCTCATGCCGGCCTCGATCCCCTCAGAGGCCAGAGCCTCGGCAAGGAAGCTCTTGCCTGTCCCTGGGGGTCCACAGAGCACGAGGTTCTCCTTACGCCTCACCCACTCCATCGTGGCGAGCGCGTTCACGACGTGGGTCGGGATCGAGGACACCGAATGGTCAAAGCCTGCCAGAGTCCGCGATCCTGGGAGGTTGGCTGCACTGCGCCGCAGTGACAGCGTCGCCGCATTCCTTCCCGTGATCTCGGTCTCAAGGAGTACGCGGATGAGCTCAATGGGGTCCCATCGTTGAGCCTTGGCCGTAAGGGCCAGATCGAAGAAGTTACGCCGTAGATGGGGTAACCGGAGTCGCTTGGCCATCTCGGTGATCTCTTGGGCTACTGGGTTGCTATCGGCCTCAGTCATGGGTTGCGCTCCTCTCGAGTTGGGCATAGGGCCGGGTAGAGCCCCCGAGGCTCGTTGGTTCTGGCTTCACTGACTTTGTCTGGACTCTGATCCTCTTGGCTTTCAACAGCAATGCGGAGATCACCGCGGTGTCAAACTCCTTGACGCGAAGTGATGCCTCCATCGCCCAGATGGCGTCGTTGGGTTCAACGGTTAGGAACATCTCAATGGAGCCAGGGATCCTGTCAGCCCCCACATTGGCCGCATGCTCAAGCCACGTACTTGCAACCGGGGAGATCGCAAGGAACTTGGCTTGAGTTGCACTGGTGGGTATTGGGTGACGCACGAGCGGTCCACTTGGATGGCTGGGATCTTTGTGCTGATCTGAGATGACATACCCATAGGGCTCACCTCGCTTGTGACGGGCAACCTCGGTCGCTCGTTCTTGCACCACGGTGACGATCACCACCTCGTCGCCTACCTCGCGGACATAGACGGTAGATCCTCGCAGGCTGGGGTCCACCGAGTATCCGCAGCGACGATAGCGTACGATGCCCATGTTGGCCTCCACTTTGCGCATCACCCCGTAGGCGGCCACATAAGGCGTGGCCGGCAGTGGAGAGAACAGGGATCGTTCCTCGTCGAGCACGAGGGCTGGGATCTTGCCTGAACTGGCGTGGACCTTGCCATTGATCTCTCGGTTGAACTCGGCAATGGCCTCCTCTAACTGTTCAAGGCTCTCGTAGGCATCGATAAGATTGGTATCTCTTGGACACAGGTGCTCCTTTGCCACCCGCACCGCTCGCTCAACCCCACCCTTCGAGGCTGGGTCATAGGGGACGCAGGTCCACAAGCTAAACCCGTAGGCACTGGCGAACTTGACCATCTTGGCGTTGAGCACCCCAATACCAGCCACGTGCGTAGTAGCGGCAGTCTTGGCGTTGTCGGTGAGCACGTAGCGAGGAACCCCACCAATCATGACAAAGCAGGTGTGAAGCGCTGCGATCACGTTTGGGAGGGACTGGTCTGGGATGCGTTGGACGAGGCGGTGACGTGAGTAGGGCAGGTAGAAGTGAAACAACGTAGTCTTTACTCCACCGACCACAGGCCCGTCAGAGAAGTCGTACTGTGCCCACTTGCCAGGCTCGAAGGATCCGTGGTGGAGCAACTGGAACCTGTTCATGAAACGGCAGTGCACCGGAATGCAAGACTGGCTGCTGGAATCTCCAATGAAACTGTGGGGCTCTGTCGAGCTGGGATCCGGGGTGCGACAGGTACTCCCCATCGAGCGAACCCACTACGCGGGGACCATGTGTGCCGCCGCGCCAGGTTTCGAAGCAAACTCGTCCATCAACTCCCAGTTGGGAAGGGGTAGTGAGGTTTCGGATAAAGGGGCGGATGTGCC
>NZ_DAHXOI010000025.1:0-20898 GCF_027364955.1 Ferrimicrobium sp. | reverse complement strand
ATATGCACGATTGTCGAAAACAGCTCGGACTCGGTAAGCATAGGGAATCAATAGATTGTGACCCGCCCACCAACGGCGACTTGCCACCGTAAGACTTGGTTCCTCACCCAAAGGGAGGGAAGAAAAGTTAGCGGTGTAGGTTTCTCCGTCTTCAGAATATGCGCCACCGGTGAACGAGAGCCCGATACTTATAGCGTATGCTTTCGGAAAGATGAGAAAGTGAGCAAAATCATAGAGCCGGTTCACTTCCCAGGACTGCTGGTACCCAGAGTAGATCGAAAAGAATGCGGACGCACCGCTTGCAGTGTGGACACGAATCATCATCGCGTCGCGGGGGATGTGGATATCCACCTCCCTCAAAAGGCCCAAGGTATCACTGACCGTGTGGGCATTTTCTTCGCGATGTCCCAATAAGAATGCAATCGGTTTGGAAATGAACCAAATTGGCGCGAGTACCTTAAGTACCCTCGCCTCGCGACTGTGGCTACGTCGGTAGGCAAAGTAGGCATCGTCTGTGCGCCCAAAGTGGCGTTGCTGCATTGCGGTAAGATTGTCGATGTCGACATCCAATGATGTATGCACATCTAAGTTCCGACCAATGATAATCATCTTCTCAAGTGCGGCATTCAACTCGGGGTCTTGCCCCGTGGGACCAACAGTACACATACAGACCCTCCTATCCTGACCTGCTTTCCCGGACCTACCGAGAATCAAGGCCGTATCTGCACAGCAACATGGCTATCGCTCCATGGGACTGTTCGCGATTGCTAGGGGCGTAGGTCGGAACCCCAAATCCTGCAGAAGCATACCATTACTCGTACTTATATGCAGATATTAGTGGACCTGTCCCAATTCAAAACATGGATCATGCATACTTATGCAGGTCCGGTGAGTTCCGACCCGCGCCCCTAGCTCAGATGTTTACTTGTAGATTGCCAGGGGACAATTTCCGCTCGCCAACGGTCTAGTAAAACTGAATTGGTTGAGTATAGAGATTACCCGAGACACACGCAATCCCACCGTTCTGCCAAAACATGCATGGGGCTTCGGTATAACCTTGGTAGCGTTGCAACGATGTACCGTAAAACCAGGGAGTACTGATAAACGCTGAGGTATTTCCGTTCAATTTCACTGATGTGTAGCCGATTGTAGATAAATCCGAACCAGTGACACTGTCATACACGCCAGCGTCCATCAACGAAAGCCTGCTCATTCCACCGCTATATGATTGAAAGGTCACGAGCATCTGCCAGTAGAGGTCCGCCAACGCATCATTGCCATTCAGTGTACCACAGATCTGACCGCTATCCCCGAAATAAGGATCACTCACCGTCTCACAAGTCCTTCCTTTCCAGAGTTCTGGTTGGATTAGGCGTACCGCTCCTGCGCCACTAGCTAGAACTCCCGATTTAGGTGTTGTGATCGTCGCGGTCTCATTGGCCGTCAACCCCATACCTATACTCACACTCGTCAGCATCGCGCTAGCAGCTACGATAGCCCCCCCGAACCAATGTTCCCAGTTTCATGTTTCCCTCCCGTGTTCTGGAGTTACTGCATCTATCGTCAGCAACTGGTTCTTACCATAGCGCATCTGGTCAAAGGTCGCTACGCGTTTTGGGCAAACATTGTTGGTATGTCATCCGTTTGGTTGACAAGGAGTGGACTCATCAGCTTTTCTCCATGATGTGGGATTTGAACTTCGGGCTTCCAGTCTGGCTAAGCGAGCTTCGATCGAGGCGAGGGTCTTCTGCGTCGAGCACAACACCTGTTCAAGTCTGGCGAGGAAGTCGGGCATCTGGCGGTCGAGTTGGGCGGTGTCCGTGGGTTCGGCGTGTACGTCGCCCCCTCCCCTGTCTTGGAAGTGGCGGCCGCGAGGAGGGTGACGACGGACCAAATAGGGTGGTCATCGAGGAGCCCCTGGCTGTCGGCAAGCGTCTCGACCAGGATGTTAATTTACACGGTTATGCGACGCCGAGTACAGGGTAACCTACGGTGCCTCTGGTTATTAGCGCTCATCGACGCTGATTGTACTCGAGACCATCTCAGGCTCCTGGTGCAAGACCATCATCCGGCGTGTGGTGCCTACACTTCTACTGCTGACGTCGCGTCGGGTTTCATTGGGAACACCGATACAATTTCCCTGGTGATAAATGGTAGTGAGATTTCGGATAGTGGGGCTAAGTGGCTCTTAACCTACGTCAAAATGGAGTCGACCATCCGGCTAACGATCCAAGCATGCTTGCCTACCTGGCGGACCCGGGAGAAGCCAAGGGTTTCAAAGAGCTCGACGGTGCCGCTAAAGAGAAAACGACTCTGGGCTTGGCGCCCGGTAGTTGTCTCTGAAATCGCCTCAACGAGCCCACCTCCACGGACCGCGATCTCGCCAAGCGCCCCCGCAAGTGCAATTCGGGCGATGCCCTCACCGCGATGGCGCTTGTCTACGAAGATACAGGCGATGCGCCACTTGGCAGACGGTGGTGGGTCTTTGCGGTACTCGCGAGAGTGTTTCAAATCGAGCTCGTGGGCGGCTCCGTACTGGCACCAGCCCTGTGCACGACCTTCGCGGTCAAACACCAGCGCTGCATGGGCGCGCCCGTCCCGGACGAGTTGTTCCTTGAGGGTACGAGGATCGCTAATGCCGCGTTGGTACTCGGTGTGGTTGCCGGCGCACCAGCATCCTCCGTATATCCCGTTGTTGCGCTCGACGAGATCAGCGAACTCGTTCCATGTGGCCGACTCGAGCCGCCTTACTGTATAGTTCACCGGACCAACAACAGCATCTGCACTCGGTTCAGGCATCTGCCGCAGCCCCCGACAACTCGGCGAGCTCGACGGGCCGGGTAAACATCGGCCAATGTCCCGAGTCGATATCAGCAAGCTCCACACGACGGACTCGGGCAAGCTCCGGTAACGCGCCGCTATCGACCCACTCTTTCGCCTGGGCCGGAGAGAACTCCGGACAGACAACGGTCACGGGAACCTCGAAATGCTTGTCATTCTGTAGAGGAACAATACCTGTGAACACGGCTCCGGGCACGGAGACGACCCTCGCTTCGATAGAGGATCGCTGTTTGTCATCGAGGTCGACAACGACTGAGCGGTCGAACGCATCCCAGCCAGGGAAAGGTACGACTCCCTCCACTACTGGGAATGCATCGTTGTAGGCTCCGCCGTCGCCAGAGGGAAAGCTGCCGATCATCACCACTCGGGCTACCTTGTCGGGTCGGGCGTCTGCCGCCATCCACGCAAGGGTAGCGGCTGCGGAGTGACCGACGATCAGCACAGGGCTGGTAACTGCGTCCAAGGCGGCGACTACCGCCTCCACTTGATCGTCGAGGGATGCGGGACCAGCTCCACTGCTCTGGCCCGACAAGTTCAGAGCTACCGGACGGTGTCCGAGGACTTCTAGTACCGAAACGACGGCACTCCAGGCAGACCCGTCGAGCCACATCCCGGCTACAAGAACAACATCCACGATTTGCCCCCAACTTATCTTGATACACCCATCAGCTCCAACGGAGCCAGCCTAACCCAACGTTTGAAATCGTCCTCCGAGTTCCTGTGGAGATCTGCGAGCTTGGAACGGTGATCTTCAAGGGGAGGATATATTTGTGTAGACGATGGGCTGATAATGTGGTCCAACTGCTCTCGGTAGGGTCCTCACCTGGTAACTGATACAACTACGAGAGTGCCAGCTACACCAACGCTGCTGGTCACTGTCTTCCTCTCGAACCAACAGTGACCGTCTGCTATCATGAACCCATGACAGCGAGAGACTCAGCGACAGCAAAGCGATGAACAGCTCGATCCTCAACGTGACGTTCGACTGTACGGACAGCGAATCACAAGCGAGGTTCTGGAGCGCTGTCACCTCTTAGCCACGATCCTTCGTGGACATGCCTGGAAATCCCTTCTGGCTTGTTGGTGAACGCGAGGTAGGTTGCGTCAGGCTGGTGTTCGTCAAGGTAGCTGAAACCAAGCAGACTAAGAACCAACTCCATCTTGACGTCCTACCAGAGGGTGGATCTCAGGCACAAGAGGTAGCCCGCCTGGAGGCCCTTGGCGCGACGATCGTCGAGGATCGACGCTCGGTGGAGCCTGGGGGATGGGTCGTAATGGCTGATCCTGAGGGCAACGAGTTCTGCGTCGAGGGTGGGGCGAGTAGGCCAGACCGCCGATGAGTCGAGAGTCCATGTATCGACGCCTTCGAGTTTTTCTCGGCGCCCTCTTCGAGGAACGTAAGGAATGTCGCCACCGTGTAGTACCGGCGACACTCGGACCTGGTGCTTCTCAATCAAACCAAGCGCGGCCCCCCCAGAGGGGAGTGTCGCACAGCCACTCGCAATGTGACCCGCCCGTTACTCGACCTTCAATCGCGAGATCGTCGACTCGAGGCAACCCCAGCAAAGCGGGAACAATGCCTCCCCATCCGCGGGGTTGAAATCTAGGAGTCTTCATCTTGCCCGTTCGCTATTCTCTCGGCAAGATACCCAAGAGGTCCAACATTCCTCGAGCTTCCACCCAATGCCGCAGACCTTCCTGGCGCGCTTGCTTGCAAGTCAACCAGCACCAAGAAAGGGCACGGCGCTAGACAACTTGGGTAGGTCAGGGTAGTCGTTGCGCCACAACAACTCTCGTGCTTCTTTGGACCTGGCGAAATAGCGCAAGTCCCAAATGTGGCGCAATCCTTCGCCGATGATCAACCTCCAACTCGCGTAACAATCTGGCGAACCACCAGGGCAAACGCCCGAGCGCTGATGGGCGGGCTAGAAGCCATCACTCTCCGAGACATTGGAAGCCATGCCGGAGTGCCGATCATGTACGTGAGCAGCTAACCCCCTTACGGCAACTGGGTCTTTTTCGACTCTTCCGAGTGGAGCTCGTGGTTGACAGCGCGGCAGCAAACCTCAGGGTGCCCCCGTTTCAGTGCGTGGAACCTGCCATCATGCGACTGCCTTCTGATAGGTCCTCGCTGCCCAAAAGACGGTGATCGCACAGAGGGGAACCAGTACCGCAAAGGCCTGCCAAGTAGAAGTTGTGGCCAAGTGCCCCTCTGCGAGCGAGCGTGCGGCATTCACCAGATAGTAGAGGGGGTCAAAGTGTCCAAGCACTCTCAACCAAAGGGGGCCGATAGCGAGAGGAAGCAGGACTCCGCCTAAGAGCAGCACTGGCAGATTGATGCCGTTGACGACTGCGGCAAAACCTTGGATCTCTCCTCCGCTTCTGAGCGCGAGTCCCATGGAAAACGCTGTAACTGTCGCTGCGAGGAGCCCGGCCAGCACGGCCACAATCAAGAGTCCAAGATGGAGTTGAAAGCCAAAAAGCATCCCGACAACGATCAAGAGCGCGTCAAAGACGAACATCGCAACCACATTGGCAAGGATTGGCCCCGCCAGCAGCGCGAGTCGAGCAGTCGGCGTTACGCGGAGGCGTTCAATGAGACCGGATTGGAGCTCAAAGATGACAGTAAAGCCCGGCCCAATGCCCGAGGAGAAGGCGAGCAAGGCCAGAATACCGGGGAGGAATTCATCCAGCACGGCATGGTGCTGTGCCCCGCAACGCCAGGCAGGCCCCGTAGCAAAGGGGTAAATAGGGCAAGGTATAACAGCGGCGTCGAGAGTCCAACGAATACCCAGGCAGGGTTGCGCAAAAGTTGGAGTGCGTAACGCCTCGCAAGCAAGTACGTGTCTCGCGTTCCTTTCATTGGTGGCTCCTTTTCGTAGACAGGGCAGATGAGCCATCTCTGAGCGAGCGGCCAGTTGCAGATAGGAAAACATCATCGAGAATTGCCTCACTCAGGCTCAGAGAGGAGATGGCGATGTCGGCGGGATGAAGAGCCTTGAGCAGTTCAGGGACAACGGCAGCACCTCCCGTCACCTGCGCCAGGAGCTCACCATCACCAACAACGACGCTCGTGACCCCTGGAAGGTTCTCGACAGAGCTTATGCGTCGTTCGGTATATTCACAACGTACCGTGGTGCCGCACCACTCCATGTCGCAACCGGCTATCGGGGTGGTGGGATATTCGTATCCGCATCTTCGAGAAGCTTGCGGACGCTGGCAATCTTCAAGACAAGCCGACGGGGGTCACCCTTAACTGGCGTGAAGTCATAGTGGCGGTAGAAATTGGCTGCAGCATCATCGAGCGCATCCACAACGATCAGCCGACCCCCTCCAACTTCAGATGCCGCTGCGGCACGGCTCAGGGCGTCTATGAGCACCTGCCCGCCAAGGCCGAGCCCGTGAAGCCCAGTATGCAACGCCAATCTTGCCAAAAGGTAACTAGGCACGGTGGTGTATCCAGAGGATTGGCCGCGCGAGAGCACATCGCGGGACACCTCGGTCGGTGCCAGTGAAAAATACGCCCAGACCTTCTCTGGCACCTTGGCATCGACCCACACAAATGTACGTGCGGTGCCCGCTTGCTGAGCCCGAAGTGCCCGCTCGGCGAGCCACATGTTCAGAGATGCGACGCCGCAATCGAAACCAGCCACGTCGTGGCCGCCTGACAGGGCAACCGAGTCGTATTGGACCTTCAACGCTGAACGAAGCACCGCTCGTGTGCGAATGCCCGCGCCAGGTTGGGGGTATCGTCTGGAACATCGAGCGCGGCGACAAGCGCGTCGAACTGCTCGGCTGACATCATGGTACGATCAGAGCGTGCTTGGACGCGGTAGATCTGGTTGAGCACAGCGGTCCGTACGAACTCAGTAGGTGTGGTGTGCTCGATGGCTGCCGCGGCTACGATAGCGTTCTTGTCTTCACTAGAAACGCGCACCTCGATGCGTTCGGTCTTTCTCATAATATCATTGTACGGTATCTGTCCGTACGACAAGCCAGTATGGCAACCACTTGGTGACAATTACGTTGGCAATGCCTTCTTTCTTCGGAGTCGGCAGCGACAACATCTCAGGCACGCCCGACTCCTCGACTCGCCCAGTTTGCGCTCTCTCCCACTGCGCACTTCGAGCCTCTTTGGTTCCCCTAAGGCCTGCCCACATTTCTGCCCACATTTTTGTGCCTTAAGGTATGTTCGGATATGTCGATTGGCAAATTCCTGACGCTCCGAGCTGCTCTTATATGTCAAGAGATGTTCTCCTTATACCTCCGTACGTAACTTTTAATCCCAAGGTGCAGGGTTCGAGACCCTGGCGGCCCACCAGCTCAGAGGCTATATTTGAGGTGTCCCTGCACAGCCTGACTGACATAAAACCGAGACTCAGCTAAGTCTGTTCTCGTGCGAGGGTCGTTGCGAGAGAAAAAGCCTGGTGTATGGGAACTTCCAGTGGAGTTGCCACGTGACCCAGCAACTGGTAAGCGTCGGCGTCAGTGGGCGACCGTCAAAGGCACAAAGCGCAAGGCTCAGTACGAGTCACAGCAGCTTCTTGTCAAGGTCCAGGACTCTTCCACTTTGCTCGCCGCAGGTTCGGGCTTAAGCACCGAACAGGTTGTCAACGAATGGTTTGCGATCGTAAGGGAGGGTCTTTCTCCCACCACTGTGCAGGGCTATGAGTGGCGTATCAGACTCCACATCCTGCCTGCTCTTGGTTCCATCCCCGTCCATAAGCTCCGGGCGCTAGATCTCGACCATCTCTACCGATCCCTTATCGCCCAGGGGAAGGCTCCGGCAACCATTCGACAGACCCATGCCATCATCCGTAGCGCTCTGAACCAAGCGATGAGATGGGGATGGGTCAAGCACAATGTTGCCTTGCTTGCGACACCGCCAAAGCTTGGAAGTACGGCTGTTGTCGCCCCAAGCATCTCTCAGCTCAACAGCATCCTTGAAGCAGCCAAGAAGCGCCACCCTCAGTGGGTGAATTTGATTGCCCTTGCTGCTCTTACTGGCATGCGAAGAGGGGAGTTGTGTGCCCTGCGTTGGGAAGATATCGGTGCAGGTAGCCTTCATGTCTCTCGTTCTCTTGGCCATACCACCGAGTCGGGCACCTATCTCGGGCCGACAAAGTCGCGCCAAGAACGCCGTGTCGCGCTTGACTCAGCCGCCCTTTACTACATCACAGACCAGCAAGAAAGGCTCCGCGAAGCTTGCCGAGCGCTCTCTTTGAAGATGGCCGACAACCCCTTTGTATTCTTTGGGGAACCAGATGGTGCAACACCCCTCCACCCAGACTCAGTCTCAAAGGTGTTTCGAAGCATCTGTGACGGGCTTGGATACCCCGAGCTTCACTTTCACTCCTTGCGCCACTTCAGTGCCACCCAGCTGATCGCATCAGGAGTTGACATCCGGACCGTCTCTGCGCGCTTAGGGCATGGGGACCCAGCTGTAACACTGAGGGTTTACAGCCACTTGCTAGAAGCCCGGGATCGCGACGCCGCTGTGATCATGGGAAATATTCTGACAGGTAAGTCAGGCGAACAAGCATCTGATGCAGGAGCCCGCTGAATGTCAGAGCCGCGGGTACCGCCTGAAAAATGGTAGGCCACGGTCTGGCGCCGCACGGGAACAATCGAGTGCCCCGAGATCTGTGAACGGTTTTGGCTGCACAAACTAGCTCTCAACCTCTGTGGGGTGATAAGTGGACTGGCAAGGTTATTGAGAGTCACCCAAACAACACGCGGAGCCAGTGTGTAACTCGGATGCCTACCGCGGCGTCCACCGCTTCGGGGACGTTCGCCCTGCTGATTCGCCAGACTGTCACGCGAGGTTGATCATCCAAGAAGGATTGTGCCACACCTGTGATGCACGCTACTCCGTCAGAACCAAGGAGGGGTGAGAGGTTGTCGGTCCTAGAAGCATCTTTAACCTCGCCAAACTTTCCAGCGCCACGCCAGTCAATGGCGGTCTCTAACTTGCATGCACGCACGTGAGAGCAGTCTGCAGCGTCGGGTGTAGAGTGAGCATGTCTTCTGACATCCGCGGAAACACTGAGGGGTCCGTCGAGTGAGGGCATCTCGAAAGCATCCGGATAGTAAGAATAGGTACGCCAGCTGTTTTGTATGAAACCACCACTGCAATGGACAGACATGCCAAGATAGTTGGTGGCTAGCTGTCCCTGGTGGCTTGACCCTCACCCGGATCGATGTAATTGTCATTGTCTTGACTCGTCAGCCATCAGGGGTAGTTGGCCTTAAGGCATCAGCCTCAGCCGACAACGTGACCTCATGAGAGCACGGCATATGGCCCCGTTACTGTCTTGTCCGTCGCCGACCAAGAGCTGATGCCGATCCTAACCGATTCCAAAGGAGTCAGTATGAATGTTACTTCACTGCAAGAAGGACAAGTAGCTGGTGGTGTAGATACCCATCAAGACATGCATGTAGCTGCGGTTGTCGATCACACCGGGAAGGTGCTTGGGACCAAGAGCTTTCCCACCACCCGCCACGGCTACCTGTCGTTGATCACATGGATGCGTTCTCTTGGTGATGTCGCTCGCGTGGGTGTCGAATGTACGGGCAGCTATGGAGCTGGCCTTACCAGGTACCTTGGGGCTGCGGACATCCCCACGCTTGAGGTCACTCGACCGGACAAGTCCCTTCGTCGAGCACAAGGAAAGAGCGATGACTATGATGCTATCGCAGCGGCCCTCGCTGCCCTCTATGGACAGCGTGTTCAGGTGGCCAAGGATCGAAGTGGGCAGGTAGAAGCCCTTCGCGTGCTACGCACGACCCGAAAGACCGCAATCAAGTGTCGCAGGGCCACCCTACAGCAGTTGCACAATACGATCGTTGCCGCCTCTCACAAGATCCGCGAGCAGTACCGAGGTGAGACCCGGATGCACCTGTTACGCAAGCTTGCTTCCTCCCGCCCAACCAGAGAGAGTTTCCGCGATCCCGACATCGCAACCCAGATTGCGCTCGGAATCACTGGCCAAACGCGTGCTTGAGCTTAGGCGACGAGATCGCTGATCTTGATGAGCTCATCGAAAAGCTGGTGAAGGAGTTAGCAGGACCACTGCTCGAACTTCCCGGGATGGGAGTAGATAGTGCTGGCGAGTTCTTGGTGGCTGCAGGCGACAACCCAGAACGCCTTGGTTCAGAGGCGAGTTTTTCAGATGATGTGTGGAGCATGCCCCATCCCTGCATCCTCGGGTAAGACCAACCGTCACCGACTCAACCGCGGCGGCAATCGTCAGGCAAACTCTGCACTGCACATCGTAGTTCTCTCCCACATCCGAATGGACGAACGAACCCAGGCCTACGTGACCCGTCGTTTGGCGGAGGGCCTCTCGAAACGAGAAGTAATGCGGTGCTTGAAGCGTTATGTTGCCAGAGAGGTGTATCACGTTTTGGTCAATCACAAGGTGGCTGCCTAGCGTTCACCCTGAAGGCCCAGTTGGTACTCAAACGACTTACTCTCTCGACTTGACAAACATGAGAGCGTCAATTCCTCCTACGGTGAACCCATCGCACGGGGAACACTTACCACCGCCGCGTCAGGTTTCGAAGAGAACTCGTGTACCAACTACCAGTTGGCGAGGGGTAATGAGGTTCCGGACAGTTGGCGACTGGCATCTGTGAGGTGAGAATCGTTGAGCGCAGTCCATAGCGATCCTCGATCACCTCTAGGGTGTCACTAGCGGCATCTGGACTGATGGGTCGAATGAGAAAGTCATCGAGTATCAACACCTGCACCTTGGATGCGGCGTTCATGAGACGTGCCAGTCTTCCGTCACCGCGGGCGATGCCAAGTTCTTCGAGCATGCAGGGATAGCGAAGGTACAGAGCCGAGTGTCCCTGACGGATGGCCGCGTGCCCAAGGGCACATGCGACGTAGGTCTTACCCACCCCCGTGGGTCCAAGGACTGCTACTTGGTCGTGGTTGCGCACCTAAGTTCGCGTTTGCCAAGGACAGTATCTGGGAACGGTCAAGTCCTCGTGAGGCGCGAAAGTCAAGGGACTGAAACGCTTGCTCCAGAGCGGAGACCGCAGGTACCATTGGTTGCAACAATGAGTTGCATCGGCAACTGCTAGCGGCCAAGAGGGCCGGTGTGAACCATCAAAACGATGGTCAGTTAAAGAAACAATTAGGATCGTTGAGGGTGGAGTGGAAGAGACAACCCATTATCGTTGCAGTCGCCGACAACGTCGGGGCGAACCTCCGTCACCGCATGGCACTTGCTCTCACGACCCCACAGCCCTAGGAACACCACCTGCCGCCGCGTCAGGTATCAAAGAGAATACGTGCACAGACCCCCTGTTGGTGAGGGGTAGTGAGGTTTTGGATATTCTGAGCTGCTCGTTCTCCTTGCGGAGCCTACGGATTTCTGCAGCGAGATCCGGGGTCACCCCCACATCCCGCCGCTCCTTGCGAGCTTTGTCTACCCAGTTGGACAGGGTGGCCTTCGAGATGCCAAGATCCTCGGCTACCTGCCTCAAAGGTAAGTTTCCGCTCTCAACGAGTCTCACCGCGTCGTTTTTGAATTCGTCGTCAAAAGCGTCGACGAGTCTTCTCATTCCTAGTTTTCTGTTCTTGGCGTTTCTCCCATACCTATATTCTCCTCGTTCGAAGGAAGAACCGTGTCCCGTATCGTGAGTAGTTTCAACCACACTCTAGGTTGGTCAGCCAACTATATTTCTCTCCAACAGTCATGACGTCACGCCATCCTTTCCCTACTCATTTTCCCACTTTGCTGTGCCCAATCACGGCGCACGTCACACCGCGAACAGTTTCTCTTGATATCGCTTCGCCAATGCCCAACCCTTGGCCACTTCTTCGGGAGCAAGGACTCCAACGTCAAGAAGCTGAGTAAGCACCGACACGAGGTGTCTGATATAGTGACATGTGATGAACAACAGCCACCCGCGGTGGGAGCCCTCGCTCGACGAAATTCTCGTACCTATCCGAGGTCTCCCAGGAGCCTCAGCAATAATCGGGATCTCGGGCTATGGCGGCTCCGGGAAGACAACCCTCGCCCATACGCTGGCAGAGCGATTGTCTGCGCCGATAATCTCCATTGATGAATTTGGTACGAGCGGGGTGTTCCTGCGGTCCGATGATTGGCAGGGATTCGATCGGGAGCGGCTTGTGAGACAGGTGCTCGCGCCCTTGGCCCGCGGTGTCCGCGAACTATCATATGACAGTTGCAACGACTGGGAGACATGGGAGACCGTTCCCACTCATCTGGTTATGGAACGTTTCTTGCTCCTAGAAGGGGTCGGACTGTTCCACCCCGACGTTGTGCCGTATCTGGATTATCGCATCTGGTTGGATGTACCACTCGCCGAAGCCACTGCTCGGGGAATAGCACGCGAACGGATCCTTGGACGTGACCAGGGCGACGTGTGGCAGCGCTTGTGGGGGCCCAACGAGAGCGATTTTGAGCGCAAGTTCCAACCCAAGGAGTCTGCGCACCGCCTGGTTTGTTCTGAACGATCCGTCCCATGATCTCGCTCGCGCTAATGCGCTCTTGCCATCAATAGCGCCCTGTATTGGTCCAACCAAATTGCCTTGCAACCTCTGCATCCGTGTTGTGCCTATTCATGCCCTTCATGCCTCTGACTCCCTATCAGCTGAGTACGTGTAACCGGCCGCGCTCTGGACATTGGGGGAGGGGTTTGGACCCGCTAAAATGCCGAATCGCCTTGTCTATTGTCGGAGCTCGCCAGGAGTACCGTCGAGCTCGACCTCCATCAAATCACCAGCAGGGATGTGTCAGCCCAGACGTCTGGAAGTAACCGGACAGTAACTATTCAGACCCCCCAACCACTTAGCAGCCGGTGATGGTACCATGGTGACCATGACTACAAGGAGGAGACCAGCACCTACCGGCACGGTCAGACTCCGGTATCAGCACCACGCCCTTATGCTGCCTCCACCCGAGGAAGCGCTAGCTGAGTCGCCGACCTGGCTGCGAGGGAGAGGACCCGTCTATTTCACAGACGGCCCGGTCACTTTGGTCATGGCTCTTTAGGAGGAGACATCGGCCTCGCACCCCTCGATGGCCGAAGCCCATAGCGAGGTGCTGCTTATCTGGGCCAAATTGGCCAATGATTTGCTGGGGACCACCTCTCTCGAGGCACCTGAGCGCAAGAGAATGGGTTTTAACGTCCTCGTCTTTTGTGCGGAGCTCGCATCCGCGCTACATTCTGAACGCTTCGGACCAACGATCTCACCCGATCTACGCAACTCAGCCCTCGAAGTGGTCGCCCAGGCCACCCTGCAGATCGGGGCATGCCTAGCTGCCACGGTGCGCGACTATCAGGCATCGCTCTCATAGACGTTCACGGACCGGGTACGAGGTGGATCACTCCAGAGGGGCCTTCCAACAGCACCAAAGCTAAAAGACTTTCTAGCGTGTGTCCAGCCGGGGGAGCCTTCACCGCCGACGTGCGCGGCCAGAGCCTGATTATGTCTTCTACCCTTCGGTTAGGCGTTATCGCAGAAGCCGCAGCACGAGACCGCGCAACGCCAGAAGGACCTATACACCCAATGGACCGCTACCGGGGGCTGCTTCCCCACAAAGATTGGCTAAGTCGATTCTCGGCGCCGGGGGTCTGAATAGTTACACCGGACACTTCCCCTTCCAGCGACCCCAAACTCCTTCGGACACCACCTGCCGCCGCATCAGGTTGCGAAGCAGACTCGTGCACCAACGCCCAGTTGGTGAGAGGTAGTGAGGTTTCGGAGATTGAAGCCACGCGGCTCCAGCAGCGCCGAGCCGACCGGGACGCTCAGCCGTGCCGCCTCGTCCGAGTCGGCGGGCTTTGCGCCGAACACGCGCTCCGCTCGGGTGACTACCAGTCCGTGTTCGGCGGTGATCGCCGCGAACACGCTGGTGCTCTACCATCCCAGTACGCGGGCGCCAGGGACGCCGGCAGCACTACTTCCCCGACTGACCACGGCTGCTCCTCGAGCAAGCGGACGAAGGAGAACCGGACCGTGGGCCCGGGAAAGTCGGGGAATGGGCTCTCCTTGGTCTGATCGAGCCGGGTGACCGCCAGCACCTGGTGACGGACGGTCAGTCCGCGCTCGGCCATCGACTCCGACAGGCTCGCCGCGCCGTCGTCGATGCGGTGACGAATCGGGGGGACGGCAACCAAGCTGCCGACCCCGTGCTCGGTTCGCACCTTGCCGGCACGGGTGAGATCCTCCAGCGCACGCCTGATCGTGAGCCAGTTCACGCCGTACTGCGTCGCCAACTGCGCCTCGGGCGCCAGTCGTTCTCCCGGCCGCAGCTCCGCCCGTTGGATGCGGGCGAGCAGGTCCTCGGCGACCTGCCGGTACAGCGCAGCTCCCGACTGCTTTGATACTTGGCTCACGCCACTAATCTATGCGTATTCTCGCTGAAATATGCCACTGATTCTCGCTGAAATATGCCACCCCCTAGGAGGATACCAATGAGAAAGATCGAAGAGATCCTGCGCCTCTCTGCGCAGGGCAAGAGTGCCAGAGCTATCAGTCGGGATACGGGAGTCTCTCGGCCAAGCGTGGCAGCGTACCCTAGAGAAGGCCCCAGAGCATGAGATTAGCTGGCCACTACCAGAGGGCATGGACGCAAAAGCGCTGGAACAGTTGTTCTTCGGAGCGCTTCAGACACCAAAGACTATCTTCTCTATTCCACCCAGCCTGACCAGGAGAGATATTGTTACCGTCCATCGTTTCGATGGTAGATTGGACAGCTTGATGTGGCAGCTTTTGGTTTGGCCACGCGTAGACGTTACCAAAAACTACTTGGCGTTCGCGACCGCATGACTGCCAGAGGATAACCTACAAAATGTCGGCTCGCATACGAGGTGGATCAAAAACAGGGGGCCGTCCAGTCCGGGTCGGCCCACGGGAGAGGTAGATCGAGAACCCCAGGGAGCCCTGCGTTCTCCGCCTTTTACGGTTCCCGGAAGATCGTGTGACTACCTAGTCTTCGCCAACGTATCCCAGGCACCACCTCACCATTGGCATCTTGCAAGGTTATCCACTGCCACGTTGCCCGACCGTCCGGACCGCTAAAGCTCCACGTCATCTCGAAGACACCCGGAGCGTTTACGACGGGCTTGACGCGTAGGTTGGCTGGCCACGTTGCCCGACCTTTAGTCTCGACGAATCGGTCACAGGCTACGTTAAACTGGCGGGCCGCATCGCGAAAGGCCCGGCGTTCTTGTTCGGAAAGCCGTCGGTAGTCGGCCTTGAAGGGATCGGTTCTTTCGAATCTCACGAATCGAGTTCGCCAAGCAGTTCGTCGATGCCATCAGCGTCAGCGACATGCCCGGAGGCGATGGCTTCGTCGGCCTCTCGTTCCAGTTGCTGCCAACGCTCGGACCAGAACCAGGCCTGGTCCATTGGCACTGCGAAGTGTGGACGAAGAACGATCTCTCCGTCGCGCTCGATCACCTCGACCTGTGCACCCGCCTGATCCAAGCCTAAGTGACGCCGGATCGCTGGTGGAATTGCGACTACACCCCGACTCTGGACTGTGACAAAAGTCTTCTCCTTACCCATATTGACAGTATAGCAGTAATGCCGTATTGTTCCATAGTTGCAGACCCCCGAGTCAAACCACTAGAAACGGATTGCCTGACCCTGAAGGATTTGAGAGGAACCGCGAGTTTGACTTCTGACGCGTTCCGTGATGTTTGCGCAATGCTAGAGTTCTCCGGGAACCCTGCCAACAGATCCTGCCGGCGTTGCCACTGTGCTTGACCCAGACATAACGATACATATCTACCAGGGTCTTTGCCTTCCGGAATCCGCCAAAAAGTGACGCAGCGTCACGTCGTTGACTGGCTATTGCCCTCTCGATCTTGAGAGACAACTCCATCTGGGGCGTTGGAAGGCCCCTCGCACCCGGTCCACTTCGTTTGTGAGACGACTCCCGGAAGATCTCTACAGAAAGTAGACCAGATGCTCAATGGTTTAATTCCAGATCGATCAGGTGCCGGCCATCCATGCCTTCTCCTTCATCTCCACTTTGAGTGGTCGGTTGTTCCGCACCTCGTTACTGACGATGGGCGGGGTTGGGGTCTTTCTCACAAAGCACTCGCGCTGTGCGGGCCATAATGTCAGGCAGTAGTTCACTTTGAGTGATCAGTTACTGACTCATGTAGGCAGCGCGCTAGAACTGACCCGTCCTCCAAGCTAGGTTGCTCTATTGGCATCTCCTCCCAAGGCTCGAGTCCCCCAAGTCATCACACCATCACTTGACCAGCTGATCAAGCTCTTGAGGGAAGCAAGTGCAGTGCATCCCCGGTTGCTTGAGAAGGAGAGACCGGATAGTCCTATCCATCCAGTTGCATATTTGAATGAGCCTTGTATCCTGGGAGGAACGAAGGGCTGTAAGACCCCGTTACCTCGCTAACCGCCGAAACGATGGTCAGCTAAAACATCCTTGCTGTTCAGATTGAGTGGAATAGCTAAGATATTTCCGGTGCCGCGCTGCCCTCCATCAGCGAGAGAGCGGAGGTTTCGGCCAAGTACGAGCACTCTCATCCGGCCACAGGCAGCTCCGGGAAGTTGGAAGCGGAGAGCGGCCTCTCCACAGATCTTCGTGATATCATGCTGATCTAGTGATATCATGGAGAGTATGAAGCAGCTCCTTCTCAGAGTTCCAGACGACATCCACCGCCGATTGACAGCGCGCGCCGCTCGTGCTGGACGGAGCGTCAACGCCGTGGCCAACGAGATCCTTGACGCAGCCGTCGACGCCAACGAGGGCGACCGGCGGACCCGGCTGTTCGCACGCGCGATGGCGTTGGGAGTACTCCAGACAACCCACAGCCCAGTCGTGAGTACCCCTAGGCGTCACAAGATCCTCGCGTCAACCAAAGGTATCGGTCCTGTCATTGACCGACTCTTGGCCGAGGACCGCGAGCGGGTGTGATCGTCTACCTAGACTCATCGGTCCTCGCACGCGCCTACTTGGTAGACGAGCCCGGACACGTCCAGGCGACGTCACTGCTTGCCGACCTTGACATCGGGCTCATCACCGGCACATGGACCCGTATTGAGGTCTCTGGCGCGCTAGTGCGTGCGGCTCGGGCCGGGCGAGGCGACGAGGTGGGCCTTTTGGAGCTGCTCGATGGGGACCTAGGGCCAGACGGTCCGGTCACCGTGGTCGCCACTGATCAGAAGGAGATCGAGGAGCGTGCTCTTCGCCTCGTTCGTGAGCACGCTCTTCGGGCCATGGACGCATGGCATCTTGCCGTGGCTGTCCTTACGCTACCGAGCCTGGCAGAACCAGGAGAGGACATCGGCTTTGCCACCCGAGACGAAGCGCAGTCCGGCGTGGCAGTGACCTTGGGTCTACGCCTCGTGTAGGTCGATCATCACAGAGAGGCGTTCTTGCAGCTCAGGGAGCTGTAAGTGAGAAATCTACTTCTCCAAACCAACCATTCGATCATCGCGCCTTTCGGGCTCACCATCCTGGGCTCTGATGTCGTTTCGTAGCAATTCCACCGGGGTTACGGACTCGTTTATCGACCCCCTATCACATGGCCCCAGGCAGCCCGTACTTCTTTTTTAATACCATCCCTGACCATCTGATAGAGGTCTACCTTCAAAATCGGTTTCTGACAGTATGAAATACATCTCATATTTCTCCGTGTCAAGCTAGTGTGAGGCAGACTTAGAGCTGAGTTGCTTTGTAGACGGGGGTGGAGAGAGACGGTACGATGACAGCTTTTAACAACTTTGAATCACTCCGAGTTAAGTGGAGACCCAGTTATCTGTGAACCAACTCGTCCGCCACATAGAGCCCCGTCGCTAGCATGACAGCACCCTGTGCCATACCTGTCAAGCCCACGCGGACCCGCACCGAACGCTCAGCATTCAGTGGCGTCCCGCCTCTCAGGGGGAGTTCCATACTCGGTGGCTGCCGGCTATCGAAGCCAGCACTGCTGGACTAGCGCCTAAATCAACTGTTTCAATCGGGGTTGTCAAGCACCACCGAGAGCGGACGCAGCACGACTGCTGCAACAGTTAGGCGAGCCTCCTTGGTAAATGTGCGGGTAGTGAGGGTCAGTGCAGAATACATAGGTGCCGATCTGGTCGATGACAGTGTGCAGCGATTCGACGCCCGCCAACATTTGCGCTCCCCCGAGCTTGACCTCTACTACTCCCCAGCGTCCGTCCACGCCATGATGATTGCGTCGATCTCCTCGCGGCAACAGTCTCGGCCATTGCTATCGCGGAACAACGGTCATAGGACAGCGAATTCCTGGAGAATGGCTGAGTCTCGTGTCCGCAGTAAGCAAAGCGCAACCAAGTGATTCGGCCAGAGCAACATAGGAAGCATCATAAGCCGAAAGGTTTTCTCGAAGCTCCCAGATACGTCCTAAGAGATGGAAACTGGGATAGCGCAACATGCCAAGTCGCCTCCAGTGATCGAGTGCCGTCCATGCGTCCTTGGGCTCGATTCGCGAGGCAGCTACCCCACGGCGAAGCGCGTTAGCGATTTCGGAGTCGATGAGATGAGGAGCGTGCAACTGTTGTTCGGTGAGCACCTGACGAGCAGAGCCAGCGTTAAGTAGCGCGGAAACCGCCGCCGAAGCGTCTACAACGATCACGTCTCGACGCGTTCAGCGTCCAGATCGGCGACAATTGAGGCTGGATCCACGCCGAGATCCGGGAGACTGTCAAGCAGCACCAGGTTGTCCACCCGGCGTGACACTTCCTCAAGCTCCCTCACGGCCACCGCCGCCACGGACATCCGGTCACGGGCAGCCAGTCGTTCCAGACGTTCGACTACCTCGTCCGGCACGTTGCGGAGATAAATTATCCTCATGTTGCATTATGCTAACACATCAGTTGCGTTACGTCAGTCATACGCGTGGTGACTAGCTATTCAACGAATCCATGGCCGTTCATTGACCGCTCTTCTCGGAGCCGCAACAGGGCGGATCCACTTGAGCGTCGGACACCGGTTCACCTTGCCTTGACCAAGGACGTGACAATTTACGCGCCAACTTGGCGAACCTTTTGACCACTACAGGCCCTGGTCGCGATCGGTATCGCAGAAGTGGCATGCTCGCCCCAACTTGATCCAACGCGAACTCGTGTAATAATTTGGCAGAACACTCTTTCAAAAGCGCCGGGTGTGTTGCGTGACACAGAATACACATCCGGATCGAGGGACCACCTCGGCCCCATCAAACGCCCTTGCGCTTCGCAAGGTCGATGCCCGCGCCTGGCGCTCCCGGATCAGCGAGCGTCCGAGAAAGTCCTCCTCTTCGAACGCGGCAACGGCGCCCATCACCGACGAAATAGATTTCGCATTGCTGTCGCGAGAATTCGAGGCACTCGCTCACACCCCTTCGTGCCTCACGTCACTTGCGCAGTGGATAGCGGCTACCGAGCTTGCACCACAGCACCCAATTGACCATCAAGGCGATGGTTGGACGGCGAATTGAACCAGTTCACTGAGTGTGGCATGGAGTAGACAACGCTGTCCAAATGAAGTCTGTGAACCACGCGGCTCGCCGATGACTGAACCCTACACAACTGGAGGCGGTTCAACCCGTGTTCGCGCGGATTAGTGCCCTGTATGGGCCCGCCCAAGTAGTCTTGTAGCTTCTGGCTCCGTGATGTGGCTATTCATGCCCCTGCCTCCCTGTCAGCTGAGTGCGTGTGACTGGCCGCGCTCTAGACATTGGGGGAGGGGTTTGGACCCGCCAAAATGCCGAATCGCCTTGTCTATTGTCGGAGCTCCCCAGGAGCACGGTCGAGCTCGACTTCCATCACATCACCAGCAGGGAGGTGTCAGCCCAGGTGTCCGGAAGCAACCGAACACTTCCCCATCCGGCGATGCCAGAGCCTTTCGAACACCACCTGCCGTCGTGTCAGGTTTCGAAGCACACTCGCGCACCAACGCCCAGTTGCTGAGACTTAGTGAGGTTTCGGACAAGGACAGCGGGGTTCAGCGTCCCATTTGGTGAGCAATTCCACGACCTTCGCGTCAGGTTTCAAGGAATATGCTTGCATAGAATCCCTGGTAGCGACGAGTAATGGGGGTTTCGGTTGCAGTCACAGAAACGTCGAAGGTGTGCTATTTCGGCCACATCGGTTCACCTGTTGCCCGGCGACACTCCCGATTACTGTCGGGGCCGTGAAGAAGGGGCTAAAAATAGCTGACAGCAATCTTGGGCGGCGTGAGTTGACAGCCTATGGTATCATGATGTCATGACAAAACAAACCACCGTGCGGATACCTGATGAGTTGGCCGCCGAGGCGGAAGCCGTAGCACGGGTGAAAGACATGAGTCTTAACTCTGTCATTATCGAGTCACTCCAAGCTGAGATCGAAAGAGTGAAGGCCGATGAGGACTTTACTGCTCGAGCCAAGAAGCTCATCGAGCGTGATAAGGAGCTCCTAGAGCGCCTCGCTCGTTGACCCGTTACCTCAATTTGGCCGAGTATCTCCGATTGGCCGAACTGACTGTCGGGATAGACACCAACACCCTGATCCGAACTTCGCGGCTTAAATTGGCTGACTCTGCTCTTCATGCGCCGAGTGCTACCTTTTCGGGCCAAGAGTTCTACCCAGATCGCTATGACCGCTATGACAATGCCGGCGTTCTTGCGTGCCGACTGGCTTGGAATCATCCCGGACAGATGCAACACAGAAGCGCTCCGAGTGACAGACCTCGAGAACGTGTTCTCGCTCGGCATCGCTTAGCAGCCTCGGACTCGGCCTCTTTGGCTTTGGTTTCCTCACCGGGGGATCGACCAGGTAGTAATAGCTTGAACGCGCGATTCCAAGACACTCACAGGCAGCGACGAGACCGATGATCCCGGTAAGTTACGCTACTCCCTCGCCGATGTGCGCATACTTCACTTTGAATGAGTTGGAGGGCAACGATGTGCGTGCAGTTTTGGTGTCCGCTACCGTGCAATTATTTGGCCGCATACATGCATTATTGCATAACCGCTAACAGGCTCTCCTGACATTCATGTGGATGAAAATGCCGTCTCGTAGGGCAGCTTCAAGTCAATCGGTCCACAAGCTAGCAT